>NZ_JBCOCI010000005.1:0-6987 GCF_040929485.1 Phocaeicola sp. RTP21198st1_B8_RTP21198_201120
CAATAACTGTTTCTGCATAATCTTCCCGGAAAAAAGAAAATGAACAATACCTGACAATACTTATGGGTTGCCAATGGAAGTGTGCATGAATCTTCCTGTTCATGAACGAATAAAAATATAGGTAATCTGAAAATGATGGTGGAGAACCGGACATGCCTGGTGGCGTCAAGAAGGAACAAAAGGAATCGGGCAGGATTATTTTGAATGGTCCTCTTTTTCCGCGAATCCGATAGGTATACATTCCAAATTGACGTGTCATTTTTTTTTAAGAAAATAGCCATTCAAAATATCCATCCAATACTTAATGCCAATATTTTAAAGTGTTTTAATTTTAAAACATTAAAGCATTTAAATATTAAAATGTTAAAACTTCGGTCATGAATACTTTACATGAAGTCATGTATCTGTTGTTTTATGATATTTGTTTATATGTAGAATCTGTATCATTGTTAAAAATATCATACACGTAATTCTGTAATCCACCCTTTACATTATGTGAGAATCAATGGATATTCTTTTTTCAAAGGGATGCCGACGGTTCGATTTGAAAACATATTAATATCAGAATATTTTAAAATTAAAATTGTTTGATATTTTAATTTTAAAATATTACAACATTAAAATATTGACACGGACGGGTATGGAGTTGTAATCCGTATCTTTGCCCCATGTCCTTTTAGAAAAAGGAAATATGCCATTATGCCTCCTGAAAATGTCTATATTTGCGTTTCAATAATATAAATGATATGGACAGAACTAAGGACGCATGCAGACACCAATCAAACAACAGAGTCATCATGTGGTACAAAATAAGAGAATTATATTCAAAAGGATTTAACAAGACCCAGATCGCGTTCCAGCTTGGTCTGCATAGAAGTACGGTGCGCCGGTACTTGAAAATGGACGAGGACACATTGACTGCAAAATTGCAGCATCGCAGGCGATATCCCCGCATACTTGACAAATACGAAAGTTATGTCTGTGACGTTCTTTCCCGGTACAGGTTCCTGTCCGCCTCCCAGATTCATGACTGGATGAAGGAACAGTATCCTGATCTTCCTGTTGTCTGCGGAAAAACCGTATACAATTTTGTGGAAACTGTACGTCGTAAGTATAATCTGGACAAGGAGGGTCTTTCCAAACGTGTTTATGAGAAAATGCCGGATACCCCTTACGGGGAATATGCCCAGATGGATTTCGGAGAAAGCCGCATGCCCACATACAGGGACGACTTTGTCAAAGTTTATTTTTTTGTCATGGTGATGAGCCGTTCCAGGCAGAAGTTCGTGTATTTTTCCTGTACGCCTTTCACATCAGCCCTGGCCGTATATGCCCATGAACTGGCTTTCGCATATTTCGGAGGGAAGCCGAGAAGGATAATCTATGACCAGGACAAAGTCCTGCTGGTCAGAGAAAACCTGGGTGACCTCATATTGACAAGAACATTCCGTACCTTTGTCAACGAGCAGCATTTCCAGCCCGTGTTCTGCCGTCCTGCTGATCCGGAAAGCAAGGGAAAAGTGGAAAATGTGGTCAAATATGTCAAGCGTAACTTTCTTGCCGGACGGACATTTAACAGCCTGGAAGTCCTTAACACCGAGGTCCTGCAATGGCTGGAAAAAACAGGAAACGGCAAGATACATGGAACCACACGCCTGGTTCCGGCTGAGGAATTTGAGATTGAACGGAAATATCTGTTGCCATACTATGGAGAACCGGTGCCCCCCAAAGACGAGCCGAAAGAGTATCATGTCCGCAAGGACAATACGGTACGGTACCTGACCAACTACTACAGTGTGCCCTCCGGCACCTATAAAAATCGGAACACCGTTGTATGGCTTCTTGAGAATAACGGACATATCGAGCTGTACGACAAAGAGAGCGGCAAACTCATATGCAGGCATGAGTTGTGTCCCGGAAAAGGGAAAAATGTATGTGACAAAAGACATCATAAGGACAAGACACGGAGTGTGAATGACTTGCAGGTCCGGATCCGAAAGCGGACGGAAGATGACCCCACCGTTATTCTGTGGCTCCGGAATCTGGAAAGGGAAAAGCCGCGTTATTACAGAGACAATATGAAACTGCTGCTTCATGTGATATCCGAATACGGCAAAGAAACAGTGATAGCAGCCCTGCGGACCTGTCTGGAAAAAAACATATACAACAGCCTTTCCGTGCAGGAAATATCCGGCTCAATCCACAGGAGTAAGGACAATATGGACGGGATGACTATCCAAGCTCCGACATCCATTCCGGAAACAGCGGACTGTCATCCTGAAAAAACAGATATAAACCAATATAACAAGTTTTTTGAATGATACAAAGTGAAAAATTGAAAGAGCACGCCAAACGTCTGCGGCTTTACAACATTGCAAACCGCATGGACAGCATTCTGCATCATGCACAGGAAGAAAAACCGACCTACCCGGAATTCCTGTCCCTGGTATTAGGCACCGAAGTTGAGATGAAAGAGAGGAAAGACTACGAGAGACGACTTGTTGCGGCACGTCTGCCCCGAAAACATGATCTTGACGAATACGACTACAATTTTTATGAAGGCATAGACCGCCGGCAGATGAAGGAGCTTCGTGAACTGGTATGGCTCCGTGAAGCTTATAACCTGATCCTGATGGGACCATCAGGGACCGGAAAGACATTTCTGGCAGCCGGTCTTGTCTTTGATGCGGTCAAGGCCGGTTACAAGGCATACCTGATGACAATGGAGGATATCGTAAATTGTCTCAGGCTTAAAGACATCTCAACTCCGGCCATGATGACTTATAACAAGATTCTGCGCGCACAGCTGCTGGCAATAGATGATATCATGCTGTTTCCTGTGAAAAGAGAGGAAGCAACTGCCTTCTTCAACCTGATAAACACCCTACATGAGAAGACATCCATCATCATTACAACCAACAAGGCACCTACAGAATGGGTAGAAACATTGAATGATGAAATCCTTGCCAGCGCTCTGCTTGACAGGCTGCTTTATCGATGTGAAGTCATCAAGTTCACCGGCAGTAGCTACCGGTTAGAAAACAGGCAGACGATTTTCAAGACTACAACAGGAACGAGAAACGAACTTATGAAGCCTTAGTTACCGGTGTATTCTGTGGCATATTTAACTTTTCTAAAAAAAGGCACAAGAAAATTTGCAAATTACAGCGAGAGCGAGGCGGACACCGTATCGACAGCCATAGGGACGGAATTCGGCAACTGGAGCGACACGCTGCGCAAGGCGTTCGACCACGACCGCCTGTCCTACAACCGCCGCACAGACCGGGAATACAAGGAAACCACCGCCTGTTACCTGTCCGTGCTCCTCTCGGGCACGCCCGCACAGATAAAGCCGCTCATCTCCTCGCCGGAGAACGGACAGTTCTCGCGAAACATATTCTATTACATGCCCCGTGTAGGCGAATGGAAAGACCAGTTCGGCGAAGATGAACTGGACGTGGAAGCAGAGTTCATCCGGATGGGACACGAATGGAAGGCCAGCAGGGACGAGCTGAAGAAGAAAGGACTGTTCACCCTGAAATTCACCCAGCAGCAGAAAGATGAGTTCAACGGGCACTTCAGCGCCCTGTTCTACCGCTCTTCTCTAGTGACGGGCGAAGAGATGTCTGCTTCGGTGATGCGTATGGGGACCATCCTGTGCCGCATGATGTGTATCACGGCGCTGCTGCGCAGTCTGGAAATTCCCTCGCTGGCCGTACCGGATCCCACTATAAACCCCGAAAACCTGAAGGACGGTATCATCACCCGGCATAACCTGTCCATCACCGATGAGGACTTCCGCGCCGTGCTGGCTTTGTGCGAGCCCCTGTACCTTCATGCCACGCACATACTTTCGTTCCTGGACAAAAGTACGGAACTGAACAGCCGGGGAATAGCGGACCGTGAGATGCTGTATGCGGCCCTGCCGCAAGAATTCACCAAACAGATGGTGATGGAGCAAGCGGAGAAGCTGAATATCCCGGTCAACACCGCACGCAGCTGGATACAGCGCCTGAGGGAAAAAGGCGCGCTGGATATGGTGATGGTGAAAGGGAAAGGAGTCTACTCAAAAAAACAAAGGTAACAAAGAAAACACGCGCACATGCATATATAAGGTACGTGCGCGTGTGTGAGAAAAAAGGACCTGCGTCTGCTGCGTCTGCGTCTGCGTTTCGCATCTCCGGTTGTGATGCCGGTATTCCCGTGGATCTCCCTATGCTCCCGGAGAATCCCCGGCATTCCCGTGGATCTTCCAGCATCCTCAGGGCTCCCCCAACGCCTCTACGATAAGTTTCACCTCAAGGGGCAGGAAAGTGTGTGACAGCTCATTGTATCCGGCAGCCCGCATCGCCCCCATCAGTCCCGGCTTGCGGTCTATCCAGCGCATCAGTTTGCGCCGTGCGGCACTCTCGGTAATATCGGGACTGTAGCACAGGGCCAGTTCGCTTTTCCCGTAACTTCTTATCTGAAAATTCTCCATGTATGTTCGTTTTGTTTTGATACAAATATACCCTTTTTCCGGCAGACCGTCAAACATTATGAACAGCGAATCGCGTCAAATCGCGTCAAATCGGACCATTCCGCACCCTATCGCACCTTATCGCGTCATTGCCCTTTCCGCACATCATATCTTTGTAATGTCGGGACGATGAAGGCGAAAGATCTATAATCTTACAGCCGTAAGATATAGTATCTTACACGTGAAAGATAGGGTTCTTTTAGCGGTCGGCAACCAGTGGCTGACGGTTAATGGACAGTGACTGACGGCTGACTTACTTCATTCCCCGGCAACAGTGTTTCTTAATTCTCAATTATCAACTTTTAATTTTAACAGACTATGGTAAATTACAGTATCGTTATGCGTAGCAATCCGATGGACGTGGACGCCGCCAAGAAGGCCTACGCCAGTGCACAGTATGCTGAAGTGATGGACATCAACCGCTTTGCCGAGCACATCGCCAGCCACGGCTGTGTGTACAAGCGTGCGGACATCGTGGCCATCCTCACCATGGCAGTGGACTGTATGCGCGAACAGCTTCTGGCAGGACAGAAGATACAGCTGGGTGATTTGGGGGATTTCTCCATCAGCATCAACAGTATAGGTGCCGAAAGCTCAGCCGCCTACAACCCTGCCATCCACGCCAGAAAGCTGAATGTGAACTGGAGTGCCGGAACACGTTTCCGGAATCTGCTGGAAGATGCCGTGTTCAATCTGGTGGCCACACGCAAGGCGGCCCGACTGGTGGTGAAGGCGCTGAAAGCCGGAAAGACCAATGTGGACCTTACCGGAGAGGCGAAGGAGCCGGAAAACGGAGGACAACAGGCCTGACAGCCCCCCGGTACGACGGAAGCAAGGCACGACGCTAAAGGGCTGAATGTGCCCTAATGACAAGCTGTTTTCATTGGGGCACAGGCCCTTGGTTTCCATTTTAATTCATTTATTATCAACTAACTAAAACCAAAATCCCATGAACTTGAAAACAAAGAAAAACACCTGGACACTGATTCTGAAAGTAATCATCACCGTAGCCACCGCCCTTGCCGGCGCGCTCGGACTGAACGCCTGCATCTGATGCTCATGAGAACCATCACCTTGATTATTATCCACTGCTCCGCCACCCCTGAGGGGCGGAGGCTGGATTTTGAGACTTGCCGCCGGGACCACATCCGCCACCGGGGCTTCACGGACATAGGATACCATTTCTATATCACCCGCGACGGAGAGATTCACCGCGGACGACCTCTGGAAAAGGTGGGAGCGCATTGCAAGAACCACAACCGGCATTCTATCGGCATCTGCTATGAGGGCGGACTCTCGGCGGACTGCACACCTGCCGATACGCGTACTCTGATGCAGAAAGGGAGTCTGCTGGCACTGCTGCGCGAGCTGCGCCTCCTGTTCCCCAAAGCATTGATAGTGGGGCATCATGACCTGAATCCCGTGAAGCCGTGTCCTTGTTTTGATGCTGTGAAGGAGTACCGCTTTTAAGGGTGCTTTTCTCCAAAGATAGGATTTCTAAAGGGAACTGTTTGTTTTCAAAGAGGCTTCTTCAAAGATAGCGTATCCAAGGATGATTTTACCAAAGATAGTGTTTCTTTCCTCCGCTTTGATTTCCTGATTCTTCATTCAACTAATCTTTTCATTTAACAATAATAAAAATGAACCATCTGATAAACCAACTCATGACCGTAGATAAAGCCTTCTACCGTCATTATCTGGAAATGCTGCTCACCCTGAACCGCATCCAAGCCCTCACCCCCTGGCAGATGTCCATGCTGCTGTGGAGAGCCAAGATTTTCCATATACAGGTGCTCTACCCCGAACTGCTGCGCATCAGCCTGTGCACGGAGCAGGAAAAGGACGAGATACGCTTTATGAAGGGATGGAAACTGAAAGAGCTGGAGAAAATAATGCCTGCATGGCAGCGACGGCAGTGCGAGGAGATCAGAAGGGAACGGTGGAGAGGCTTTTAGTGGTCAGTGTATTCCGGAACGCAATGCCACGCAAAATGCTCTTGTTTACGAGCATTTTGCGTGGCATTGACGTATGTCCTTAATATCTTCAATAGTTAACCCACTATCCATTTCTCTATATTACGACTTTTCTTGCTGAAGTTCACCCCTACCTTAAACAATTTGCGCCCGTCCGTATCGAAAGGTCGGGCATACTGTTTTTCATTGATCTGTCGCAAGGCTTCCTCCGCTGTACCGTTTAACTTGAACTCCATTACGTAAATAAATCTGTCTGTCTGCAGAACCAAATCCACGCGCCCCTCACCGGTATGATATTCCACCTTTACATAAAATCCTACCAACTTGAACACAATGAAAAGTACATTCTGATAGTGTAACTCCAAGTCGCGTATCATCTCGTAGGGCGTATCAGCAAAGAAGCTCTGAAGGCGGCGGAAAAAGGAATCATAGTCACCACTTTCCACTTCACGGGTAAATTTCAGGATTTCGAAAGGAGACTCCACTTTGGTAACC
>NZ_JBCOCI010000005.1:6997-20692 GCF_040929485.1 Phocaeicola sp. RTP21198st1_B8_RTP21198_201120
CTTCCTCTACCTCCCGGTTAGGAAAGCCTAGATAATAGATACCGAAACGCTCATCATACCCCTTGATCGTAAGATACCCGCTCTGATAAATCACCGGAATAGGATTCGTGGACTCGGAATCAATACTATTCAGCACCTGGATATCCGTTTCCTCGTGCGCCATCCGTTCCAAGTCATAATGATGTTTTTGCAGCAACCTCACCAGATAAGTCGGCGTACCGGTCTCAAACCAGTAGTTTCCGAACTCCTTCCGTTTGAAGGCATTAAGCAGGCTGAAAGGATTGTAAATACCGATGGAATTATGTGTAAAATGATAACCGTCATAACACTCTTTCAGTTCGGCACAGATTTCATCGTATGTCCTCCCCCGTTTTTCAGCAAATTCATGAAGTTCCGGCTCCAGCCAGGTTTGAATTTCCTTGTCACTGACCCCACAGATATCAATAAACTCATTCCACATGGAAATATCGTCCAAGTTGTTCAAATCGCTGAACACACTGACCTTGCCAAACTTGGTAACCCCCGTCAGCAAAGCGAACTTGATGCAACCGTCCATTGTCTTCAACACTCCATAGAAGGGTTTCAGTATGCTCCGATATACTCTCTGAAGCTCCTCATTGCCGATGGCTTGCAGCATGGGCTTGTCATATTCGTCTACCAGAATGGCAACCCTCTGCCCCGTCTGCTCGTAAGCACGTTTTATCACGCCTTTGAAACGGAGGGCGAGGGATGTCTCGGAAGGAGCGGAACCGTAGACAGCTTCCCAGTTGGTCAGAAAATCATTCAGCATATCGCTCAAATCCTCCGCTGTCTCATATTTTGAGATATTCAGATCGATATGCAGGACGGGACGTACTGTCCAGTCTTTCTCCAGTCCGGCTATGGCCAGTCCTTCAAACAATTCTCTCTTGCCTTGGAAATAGGCTTCCAGAGTAGAAACCAGCAGACTTTTCCCGAAACGGCGCGGACGACTGAGGAAGTAATAACTGCCGGTCTTTACCATTTTGTAGATCAAGGCCGTCTTGTCAATATAGAAATAGCCTTCCTTGCGGAGTTTCTCGAAATTCTGGATACCGATGGGATATATCTTATCACTCATAAACTATTGTTCTTTATAGGATAACACACAAAGGTACTTAATTTATTCTTAATTCCAAGTTTTTTCAAAACAAGGAAGAATACGCATACAAAAGAGGCGCACCTTCATGGGTACGCCTCTCTATCCTGTTCCTGTATTGTCTGATACAGGCTATTTCACTTAGTTAAAGATATAACGGACACTGAACTGTATGGAATACGTAGAATTGAAACTGTTCAGATTGGAATACGTATCAGTCAGTTTCTTTCCTCCGTTCTTCTGGAACTGGTAAGCACCACTCTTATAACTCAACAAGGAAGTATTGTTCACCGTCTTATAAATTCCCCAGTCGCTGTTCAGCAAGTTCAGGAAGTTCTTGATATCCACTCCGAACTGCAAGGTATTGCGCTTGCCCCCTACATTGAGGAAGAAATCCTGATTGAACTTCAAATCCAGCTGATGATGCCAGGGCATGATGGCTCCTCCGCGTTCGGCATACTTGCCTTTACGGCCTTTCAGGTAACTGTCCTCATTAATGTAAGCCCAGAAATCATCGCGCTGCTCCTTGGCGGAATAAGTCACCTCACCCGTCTTGCTGTCAGTATAATCGGCGAAGTTCCACTTATCCAGCGCCTCACGGGATGCCGGAATGTACAGCAAGTTGTTTGAGCCGTAATCGCCTACAATGTTCCCGGTGAATGTATAGGAATAACGGGCGGCGGAATATCCCCCGGCATAGCCCATGTTCATACCCTCATAAATCAAAGACAAGGAGGAAGCGAAATTCTTGGCGTATTTAATACGGTAAGCCGCGGAAGCCAGCACACGGTTGGGCGATACATACGTACCATAGCCGGTCTCCGTGTCATTGTTTCCGTTGACAGAGTAACGGTTGTTGTAATAAGCCGAGTTCACCTGGTCGCCGATGCCGTCGCCATACGACTTGGCATAAGAACGGGTGTAGGAAGCGGAAAGATGCAGGCCGAAATCAAATGTCTTGGCCAGTGAAGCGGTGAGTGAGTAATAATAAGCGCTGTTTCCCGCATTGGTGATATAATAAGCGTCCGTCTTGTTCGAATTGGAGTACTCAAACATTCTGCGGACATCACCCGGAGCTATCTCCTGCTCTCCTTTAAACTTACGTCCCAGGTTGGTCACAGTAGCCGGATTGAACTCTTTGCTGAAAATACCTTCCAACGTAAAGTCAATATCTCCGGGAAGTTTTGCATCCAAAGCCAGTGAAGACTTCCAGGTGGCGTTCATCTTCAGGTCGCGGTCAATGATGGTGGCTCCGGAAGGTGCGGCGGGATCAGTAGCTGCCGGAAGGTTCAGGTTAGGATCTTTCAACATATCGGCCACGCTGGTGTGGAAGCCCGGCTGTCCGTACTTGGCATCCTTCTGCTCGTTATAATAATAAGTGCTTTGTCCGCAATTGGCATTACCTACTGCCGAAACCAGCCATACGAACGGCAGACGGCCGATGAAGTAACCGCTACCGCCGCGCAATACATACTTACGCTCGCCTGTAAGGTCCCAGTTGAAACCGATACGGGGGGAGGCGGTCAGCTGGTAGGATGAAGGCAGCTGGTCTGTGGCGTAATGATATCCGTCAAAGTCAATCTGTGCGAAATTTTTATTATAGTTGTTCTTCAGCTCCGGATAAATGGGCAGTTCGAAACGCACCCCGGCAGTCAGTCTGAAGTTGTCCGTGATATTCATCTGGTCCTGCAGATAGAAAGAAAGCTGCTGGTACTTCATGTTCGCCAGGAACTGGGAACCGTCCCCGGTGTTGGAATAAGTGATACCGAAGGCAGCCGGAGCTCTGTTGTTCACAAAATCATCCCAGGAGGAATAGACATAATAACCGCTTCCCGCCTGCATGAATCCGTTCACTGCCTTATTGGACTCAAACTGGATACCGCCCATAAAGTTATGGATACCGCTGGAGAAATTGAACTCATCGGTAATGACAAAAGTCTTCACCTGGCGCAAGTTCCCTTCTGTAAAGGGGTCCGGACCGAATGAGGTGTACAGCGAGCCTTGGTCAAGGATGTCCACCGTAGGGAATGTTCCCCCTTCGTATGTACGCGGTTCGTTCTGATAAGAATAAGTGAAACGCAGGGCGTTATTGATAGCCCCCCACTTTGAGTTCCATTCGGAAGCGATGGAGGTGAAGTTCTGTTCCTGCATATAGCGTGAGCTTTCAAAGTACAGACCGGTGTTTGATGTACGTCCCGAACTGCTCTTGCCCGCGCTGCCGTCTACTCCGCCCGGATAAATGATTGAATCTTTAAACGGGGTGGTGGAAGAGGAAGGGTTGGCAGAATACTTGGAATGGGTATGGGTGAAACGGAAATTAATCTTATTGTTGTTGTTGATGTTCCAGTCCAGACGGCCCATGATCTTGTAAGAAGGGGTTTCCAGAGAGTATCCCTGATAACGTCCCGGATTGTAGTTGTATTTTTCCGACAGGTATTGGCTGATGTTGTTCATCCCTACGAAGGTACGGTCGCCTACCGTTGTGGTGTTCTCGAACGGACGGTGCACAATGCCGTTTGTGCTCCATTCGTCATTGGCGCCGCTACGCGCTATGCCCGACGGGCCTGCCTGCACATTATCCTGATATTCGCCGTTCACGAAAAAGAACAACTTGTTTTTAATGATCGCACCTCCCAGAGAAGCTCCGTAGGTGGTGCTGTGGTCACGGTTGCGGGTCAGTTCATAGTCCTCTACCTTGTTTCCGGTGAGGTGGGTATTGGAAGTGTACATATAGGCTGTACCTTTGAACTCATTCGTACCACTCTTTGTCACGGCGTTGATGGCACCTCCTGTAAATCCGCTCTGACGGACATCAAAGGGGGTGGTGGAAACGGAAATCTGTTCCAAAGCATCCAGAGAGATAGGCGAACCGCCTGCCGGCAAGTTCGAGCCGATACCGAAGGCATTGTTGAAAGCGGCTCCGTCCACAGTGACATAAGACTGGCGGTAGTTACCTCCACCCACTGAGAAACCGCTACCGATATTGGCTCCCTGAGGGGTCAGACGCATGATATCGTTCATGCTGCGGCTCACTGTAGGCACTTCCGACATTCTGGCCGCATCAACATTGGTTACCGCTCCGGCGCGGTCTGATTTCATGTTGCTGCTTTTGGAAGCGGTAATCACCACTTCATCCAATAATTCGGTAGATTCCTTCAAGTTCGCATCCAATACGTAATTCTCTCCCAACTGGAGGTTGATGCTCTTGTAAACCACTGATTGATAACCTACATAAGAAACTTCTACTTTGTAAGGGCCGCCGGCACGCATGCCCTGGATGGAATAACGGCCGTCCACATTGGTAATGGCCCCATAATGGGTGCCGGACGGTTCGTGAATAGCCTGAATCGTTGCGCCGATAATGGCTTCATTGCTTTGATCAACCACCTTACCACTCATTGATGAAGTGGTGACCTGGGCGTTAACAGCAGCAGCGATTACCAACATAACCACCGCAAAAAAAGATCGCATTCTTTTTACCATAAACTTTTTAATTAATTAATATTATAATTAATGTCTTAAAATACGTTGCAAAGATAGCTAATAGAAACGATATACAAGCTACAAATCGGTTACAATTTACAGTGATTGGTCTGGTTTCTTCCGCTATCCGCGCCCCAGAGAGAGTACACAACCCAAGAGGGTTCAAAACTTAATTCTAGCCAAGAAAGAGGTTTTGATTTGAAACTTGAACCTCCTTAAAGGCAAAAAAAAGAGTCGTATCATTACTCAAAACGGAGCTTGATACGACTCTTTCAGGTCTTGTAATTACAATCTGTTACTTTTCGGAATGGTCATTTTAGTTTGGACCTTATCAGGACAGGGAGGCCCCCATCAGTCTTCCATCAGCTTGCGGTAGCGCACCCGTTTCGGCTCCTCATTGCCCAGACGCTTCATCTTGTTCTCTTCGTATTCCGAATAAGATCCTTCAAAGAAGAATACCTCGCTGTTTCCTTCGAAAGCCAGGATATGGGTACAGATACGGTCCAGGAACCAACGGTCGTGGCTGATCACCACCGCACAACCTGCAAAATCGTCCAGACCTTCCTCCAGCGCGCGCAGCGTGTTCACGTCAATATCATTGGTAGGCTCGTCCAGCAGCAGCACGTTGCCTTCTTCCTTCAGTGCCATAGCCAGATGCAGGCGGTTGCGCTCACCACCCGAAAGCATTCCGCAAAGTTTCTCCTGATCGGCTCCCGAGAAATTGAAACGGCTGAGGTAAGCACGCGCGTTGATATCCCTGTTGCCCAGACGGATCAGCTCGTTTCCACCGCTGATTACCTGATAAACGGATTTTTCCGGGTCAATATCCTTATGCTGCTGGTCTACGTATGCCAGTTTCACGGTCTCTCCTACCTCGAAAGTACCTTTATCTACGGTTTCCAGTCCCATAATCAAGCGGAACAAAGTAGTCTTACCGGCGCCGTTAGGACCGATTACGCCGACAATGCCGTTAGGGGGCAGCATGAAATTCAGGTTATCGAACAACAGCTTGTCACCGTAAGCTTTCGCCACTCCTTTGGCCTCAATCACCTTGTTGCCCAGACGGGGACCGTTCGGAATAAAGATTTCCAGTTTCTCTTCCTTTTCCTTCACATCCTCGTTCAGCAGCTTGTCATAGGAGTTCAGACGGGCCTTTCCTTTCGCCTGACGGGCTTTGGGAGCCATGCGCACCCAGTCCAGCTCGCGTTCCAAGGTCTTGCGGCGTTTGCTTGCCACTTTCTCTTCCATCTCCATACGTTTGGTCTTCTGTTCCAGCCAGCTGGAGTAATTTCCCTTCCAAGGAATTCCTTCGCCACGGTCCAGTTCCAGAATCCATCCGGCTACATGGTCCAGGAAGTAACGGTCGTGGGTTACGGCAATCACCGTACCTTCATATTGCTGCAAATGCTGTTCCAGCCAGTCGATACTTTCCGCGTCCAAGTGGTTGGTAGGCTCGTCCAGCAACAGGATATCCGGCTTCTGCAACAGCAGGCGGCACAAGGCCACACGGCGGCGCTCACCTCCCGAGAGGTTCTTCACCGGCTGGTCTTCGGGCGGACAGCGCAACGCATCCATGGCGCGTTCCAGTTTGCTGTCCAGATTCCATGCGTCCGTAGCGTCAATGATGTCCTGCAACTCAGCCTGACGGGCAAAGAGTGCATCCATCTTCTCAGGGTCCTCATAGTATTCGGGAAGCCCGAACTTGTTGTTTATTTCTTCGTATTCCGCCAAAGTGTCCACAATGCTCTGCACACCTTCCATCACTACCTCTTTC
This sequence comes from Phocaeicola sp. RTP21198st1_B8_RTP21198_201120, assembly GCF_040929485.1. Taxonomy (NCBI): domain Bacteria; kingdom Pseudomonadati; phylum Bacteroidota; class Bacteroidia; order Bacteroidales; family Bacteroidaceae; genus Phocaeicola; species Phocaeicola sp. RTP21198st1_B8_RTP21198_201120. The sequence goes on from NZ_JBCOCI010000005.1 coordinate 13,372, forward strand.
ACTGTCTTTTCATTATCCAGATGCGGTTCCTGTGCCAGATAGCCTACAGAGTAGCCCGGCGAGAACACCACTTCTCCCTGATAACTTTTCTCCAGTCCGGCGATGATTTTCATCAGCGTTGACTTACCTGAACCGTTCAGACCGATGATACCGATCTTAGCACCGTAAAAAAAGGATAGGTAGATGTCTTTCAATACCTGTTTGTTCGCCTGGAAGGCTTTGCTTACGCCTACCATCGAAAAGATAATCTTTTTGTCGTCTGCCATATTCTTTATATTATTAATTTATTTAAGTTGCTATATTTTTACTCCGACAGCTGGATAAACCAACATTTGAAATCATCATCCTACTGTTTTTCCTCCATTTTTCTGTAATACCACGGATGTGTAAAGAACTCATACATCAGCAAAAGAGTGACACAGATACCGATACATATCCAATAAATAGTATCAGGATGACTTTCGGTCCACATATTCTCAAACAGAAAACCACTCAGCATACCTACTTCCCACATCAGCTGATAAGTATTGTTTCCCGTACCCCGTTCGCAATGCATCGGCAGACTAATCATCTTTATAAAAAACCGTGACACGGTAGTACCGATCCCCGTGCCCAGCAATACACCGGCTATATAACTGTTCATCAAGCTGTTGGAAAAAGCAAGCAACAACAGTCCGCCTATCATCGCGGCCTGCCCCAGCTCCACCTCCGAACGGCCAGAAGCATAGGAAAGCACATAACGCAAAAGCAACAGGGAGATGATAAAACCGATCAGGATGCAAATGTAAAACAACTCATTGTAAATGTGTGCTATCAAAATGCCGAAAACGGCGGAAAGCATCATCATATTCAGTGCCGGCCACAGAGTACGAGGCAACAGAAAACGGTCCAACGAGAACCATGAGGTGCGCAGCGGAGCACGGAAAGGGACATCCACCGCCAGAATCAGAAGCAAAGCCAGTGTGCCCAAAGCGACACAGGTATAAACAACATGGTGAAAATTCCAGTAAGGATAAATGTAAATTCCCAACGCAAGACCTGCCACCATTCCAAAACGCCCCACCCACGAAAAGGCGATATTCGCATCCGTGCGGCGGCGTGAGGCGGTGACGTCAATCACCAGCGTGCTACCCGTAGTCATGGTAATGACACTGAACAGCCCCCCCTGGACAGCCCGGACCAAGGCTATGAACCCTACAGTCGCAACGTATGGATACAGCAGGCTGGACGCCACGAACAGAAGCATCGCGACCAGACAAACACTTTTACGCTTGAACGTATCGATAAGATAGCTGTTGAACGCTCCCGGAAGAAACATGGCCAGTCCGAAAACAGCCACAGCCGCTCCTGCTTCCGCATAGCTGCAATACCAGTGCCGCACCATCCATAAAGGCAGTGCGGGAAGCATCATGTATAGCGAGGCATAAAGCAAAAAGTTCGAAAGGGATAGCAGAACCATATTCCCGGTCCATAGTTTTGCTTTCTCATACGGAAAGAAGAAGTCATCATACATATCAGCAGAAACTTTGTTAATATTGTTCGTCTTCGTTAGGAAAATCACCTTTTTTCACATCATCCACGTATTGCTGTATGGCTCCTGTCATAACAGTATGCAAATCGGCATAACGACGGAGGAAACGGGGACTGAAACCGTTGGTCATACCCAGCATGTCGGATACAACCAGCACCTGTCCGTCCACAGCGCCTCCGGCTCCGATGCCGATAACGGGGATAGTCAGTTCCTTGGCCACACGTTCCGCCAATGATGCGGGGATTTTTTCGAGCACCAACGCAAAACATCCCGCCTCTTCCAGCAGATGCGCGTCACTCAGCAGCTTTTCGGCCTCTTCCTCGTCCTTGGCACGTACAGTATAAGTTCCGTATTTATTGATAGACTGCGGCATCAGTCCCAAATGTCCCATGATGGGAATACCCGCAGCGATGATTTTCTTTACCGCATCAATGATTTCTACGCCACCTTCCAGCTTCAATGCATCGGCATGTGTGATCTTCATCACTTTGATCGCATTGGTCACCGCTTCGTACTCGGAAGTCTGGTAAGTACCGAAAGGCAAATCGACCACAACGAGCGCGCGTTTCACTCCACGAACCACGGATTTCCCGTGATAAATCATCTGGTCAAGGGTGATGGGAAGTGTGGTCACATTTCCCGCCATGACATTCGAAGCGGAGTCTCCTACCAGTATGACGTCGATGCCTGCGCCGTCTACAATCTGCGCTGTCGTGTAATCATACGAAGTAAGCATAGAAATCTTCTCGCCTCTCTGCTTCATTTCCACCAAACGGTGTGTCGTTACTTTGCGTGTATCGCCTGAAATATATCCTGCCATATTTACTTTAATTTATAAAAAACGGCTGCAAAGGTAGATGTTTTAGTTGACATTACCTCATTATATCCTTCATTTTTTCGAAACTAAATCCATTAAAGTCCTGAATAACAGCCTTCGCCTTATCGCGTATCTGCTCTTCAGGGTTGGTAGTAGCCAATCCTATCACGGTCATTCCTGCCCGATTTCCTGCCTCAAGCCCGTGAAATGAATCCTCGAAAACCACGCAGTTCTCGGGCACGGTATCAAAGACTGTGGCTCCTAATAAGAAACATTCGGGGTCTGGTTTGGAACGAGTGAACATTTCGGCTGTGAGGATACGGTCCACACTTTGTTTCAGTTCCGGATGTGCTTTATATGCGTTGTTCATCTTCATTTCATTTGAGCTTGTGACTATCGCTATCTTTACCCCGTTGGCTCTCAGCTCCTTCATAAAGCCCTCTACGCCCGGGATATAATTAAATAACATATTTTCTTCAAATTTGTTCAAATCTTCTGTAATTTCACGCTGAACGTCTTCCATTCCAGCGAAATATTTGTTATAAATTTGTGTCAATGTCTGCCCTTTTATCATCCGGCCGAACTCGGGTATCTCAGGATGGTATTTCCGTCCTTGTTCATTCCAGAATATACTATACTGAGGTTCCGTATCTACCACCACCCCGTCAAAATCGAATAAAGCTGCAATGCTTTTTGTTGAATTCATATTACTTTTAGTTTGATTTAACGCCGCAAAGGTCTGAATAATCCTCCATATTCCTAACTTTGCAAAGCTTAAAAATAATAAAAACGCGAATGAAAGAAAACAACCCGCACATACTGGGTACAGAAAAGGTAGGAAAGCTGCTTTTAGAGTACTCTATCCCTGCTATCATCGGAATGACACTGACGTCACTGTATAATATTATTGATAGCGTATTTATCGGGCACGGTGTCGGCGCCATGGCCATATCGGGCTTGGCTATTTCTTTTCCGCTGATGAACCTGCTGGTGGCATTCTGTACACTGGTCGGGGTGGGTGGCGCTACCATTTCTTCTATCCGCCTGGGGCAGAAGGATACGGACGGCGCCGAGAAGGTGCTGGGAAACGTAACGGTGCTCTGTGTGATAAATTCTATTTTCTACGGAGGCATCACCTTGCTGTTTCTAGACCAGATTCTGTTCTTCTTCGGGGCAAGCCATGACACGTTGCCATACGCCCGCGACTTTATGCAGATTATATTAATAGGAAGTCCTGTCACCTATGTAATGATCGGGCTGAACAATATCATGCGTGCCACCGGTTATCCCCGAAAAGCGATGCTGTCCTCCATGCTGACAGTGGGGTGCAACATCATTTTGGCTCCTGTCTTTATATTCTGGCTCGGCTGGGGAATCCGCGGAGCAGCCACGGCAACCATCCTTTCACAGTTTGCCGGCATGATATGGGTGCTGAGCCATTTCATGCAGGAAAAAAGTTATATCCGTTTCAAGAAAGGGATATTCAAATTAAGGAAACGGATCGTAGAGAATATTTTCAGTATCGGCATGTCGCCGTTCCTGATGAATGTCTGCGCTTCGGCCATTGTCATTATATTCAACAAGAGCCTGCTGCTCTACGGGGGCGATCTGGCTATCGGAGCATACGGCATATTAAACCGTCTGCTGATGTTGTTTGTAATGGTTATCATGGGACTGACTATGGGGATGCAACCGATTGTGGGCTATAATCATGGGGCACACAAATTCGGCCGGGTGAAGCAGACGTTGAAATATTGCATGATTGCAGGGGGGTGCATCACTTCGCTGGGATTTGTTTTCAGCGAACTTTTCCCTAATTTGGTTGTTAATATGTTTACAGACGATAAAGAACTTACAGCATTGGCACGCACTGGGTTGCAAATCGGAGTCCTGATGTTTCCTTTCGTGGGAATACAAATTGTGATTTCCAGTTTCTTCCAATCTATCGGGAAAGCGAAAATTTCTATCTTCCTCTCCTTGTCCCGCCAACTGTTGTATTTATTGCCCTGCCTGCTGTTGCTGCCTCATTGGTGGGGACTGAACGGCATTTGGCTCAGTATGCCTGTATCTGATCTTTTAGCATTTATCACAGCCTGCCTGATGCTGGCACATCATATTAAAAAATTAAACAAGATCACAGAAGTATGATATTTAATGCAGAAAACATTCTCTTGATAGGTTCTATCCTATTGTTCGTAAGTATTGTAGTGAGCAAGACCGGCTACCGGTTCGGAATCCCTACGTTACTTGTTTTTTTATTGGTCGGCATGCTGTTCGGAAGCGACGGCCTGGGACTCCAATTCCATGATGCGGGCGAGGCACAGTTCATCGGCATGATGGCCCTTAGCATCATTCTGTTCTCAGGGGGTATGGATACCAAATATTCGGATATCAAGCCTGTATTGCCACAAGGCATACTGCTTTCCACCTTCGGGGTGTTGCTTACTACTATTTTCACCGGATTCTTTATTTATTGGATTTCCGGGTTCTCGAATGTCAGCATTACCATGTCCCTGATGACGGCCATGTTGCTGGCGGCTACCATGTCCTCTACGGACTCTGCTTCCGTGTTCAATATCCTGCGCTCGCAAAGCATGAACCTGAAACATAACCTCCGCCCGATGCTGGAACTGGAAAGCGGAAGTAATGACCCTATGGCGTATATGCTCACCATCGTCCTGATACAATTCATCACATCGGCAGGCATGGGGGCAGACGATATTCTGATTTCATTCCTGATTCAGTTTGCTGTGGGTGGCGCCTCAGGATTCCTGCTGGGAAAACTGGCGGTAGTAATCATCAACAAGATTGACTTGAAGAACCAGTCGCTCTATCCTATCTTGCTGCTGAGCTTTATTTTCTTCACATTCACCATGACCGACCTGTGTAAAGGAAACGGCTATCTGGCTGTCTATATAGCAGGAATGATGGTGGGTAACGCACGCATTGTAAACCGTAAGGAGATCGCTACTTTTATGAACGGCATGACCTGGCTCTTCCAAATTATCATGTTCCTGAGCCTGGGATTGCTGGTGAATCCCCATGAAATGTTGTCCATCGCCATACCGGCAACCTTGATCGGCATTTTCATGATTGTACTCGCCCGCCCGCTCAGTGTCCTGCTCTGTCTTCTTCCCTTTAAAAAGATGAACATCAGCTCACGGCTGTTTATTTCCTGGGTGGGATTACGCGGAGCAGTACCTATCATATTCGCCACTTATCCGGTAGTGGCTGATGTGCCGGGATCTACCCAGATTTTCAATATCGTATTTTTCATTACCATATTGTCTTTAGTGGTTCAGGGAACGACCATTTCATGGATGGCCAAATTACTCCATCTGGATACACCACTGGAAAAAACAGGAAATGATTTCGGAGTAGAGATACCGGAGGAAATCAATACAGACCTCCGCGATATCGTACTGACGGAGGAAATGCTGGCAAAGGGAGACAGGCTGATGGATATGAATCTGCCTAAAGGTATGCTGGTGATGCTGGTAAAAAGGGGGAACGAATTCATGATCCCCAATGGCTCTCTGCAACTGCATGCCGGTGACAAACTGCTGATTATCTCGGAAAGCAAAACGAAATAAAAAATTTGCCCATGTGCCCACGTGCTGCGCTATGGTCCCGCATGGCAATTGGCACATGGGCAAATTCGCACATTATTCAACTGAGCAACAGCATGATATTCAATGCGGAGACAATCACCGCAATGGTATAAAGCACGAATGAACTCCACCGGGAGTTGGCATATTTGCCCATCACCCGTTTGGAAGAGGTCAGTCCTACTTGCAGGAACACCGTGAAAGGCAGCTGGATACTCAGAATCATCTGAGAGATGATAAGTCCGTAAAAGGGATTCTCAATAAAGAAAATAAGAACCAATGCTATCCCCAAAGAAATCAAAATACCTACCTTGGAGTGAATATCCTTGATATGATAAGATTCACCGAAAATACCCGCAAAGATAGAACCTGCCGCCATGCCACTGGTTATGGTGGAGGAAATCCCCGCCATCAGCAATGCCAGGGCAAAAATGATTCCGGCATGGCTGCCCAGCAATGGGTCAAGCAACGACTTCGCCTGCTGCAACTCTTCCACCGGAGTCCGGGTACGGAAGAAAGTAGCGGCTGCCAGTAAGATCATGGCACTATTGATAGCCCATCCCACAATCATGGAGAACAAAGTATCATAGAACTCATATTTCAATACTTTACGAATGGAACTCTCGTCCTGCTTGTTGTACTCGTGGCTCTGTATCACCTCTGAATGCAAGAAAAGATTATGCGGCATAACCACTGCCCCAAGCACACTCATGATAATCAGCATACTGCCTTGGGGTATGTCGGGAACCACCCAGGAACGGACCGCCACAGGCCAGTCAATATCTACCAAAAACAACTCATACAGAAACGAAAGGCCGATTACGGATACAAAAGCAATGATGGCTCTTTCTATCTTTTTATATGAATTGGAAAAAAGCATAATGACGACAAACATCGTAGTAAGAACAGATCCCCAGGCTATGGGAATTCCTAAAAGCATCTGCAAGGCAATGGCTCCTCCCAATATCTCCGCCAGCGAAGTGGATATGGAGGCCAGTACCGCGCTGCCCAAAATGGGACGGGATATCCACTTGGGACAATACTGCGTGGCTGCTTCACTCAGGCACAATCCCGTCACAATGCCCAGGTGGGCCACATTGTGCTGCAACACAATCAACATAATGGTAGACAGGGTCACCACCCACAACAACGCGTAACCAAATTCGGAACCGGCTGCAAAATTCGAGGCCCAGTTTCCCGGATCAATAAAACCTACAGTAACCAGTAATCCGGGACCAATATATTTAAAAACATCCAGTCCACCCAGATAGCGTTTATGATCTTTGCGTTTTAAGTCTTGAAAAATATTCTTCATTTTTGCATAATAGTTTTAACCTTACAAATATACTTATAAATAACGAGTGA
>NZ_JBCOCI010000005.1:20702-25937 GCF_040929485.1 Phocaeicola sp. RTP21198st1_B8_RTP21198_201120
TCTATAATGCGAGACATGTTTTACTTTTTTTGTTTGCACAAACTTACTAATAAAAAACAAAAATCCATTTGCTTTGTTCAAACTTATAGTTTACTTTCGCTTCAAAATACCGATTTATAATGAAAAGAGAAACAGTTATAATAGCGGCCCTAGGCATCCTTACTTTGGCAGGATGTAATAATAACCACCGTTCACAAGTCCGTAAATTCAAACAGACAGCCGAAAAGACCAACCGGTCCTGCCCCACACGTATGAACGAAACGATTACACTGGACAGCACCCGTTATAATGAGAAAGATAATAGTGTGAGCTATTTCTACAGTGTTACAGGAGAACTGGACAACGCCACTTATATGAACACCCATTATGCCGCCTTTAAACAAGCCCTGCAGAATGCAGTAGACAACTCGGTGGAAATGGAAGAATACCGGAAATTCGGTACTTCCATCCGCTATATCTATTATTCGGGATCAAGTAAAAAGCAACTGGCTGCATTCTCCTTCAATTCCCCCAAATAGATTCCGTTTCAGCCCATCCGGATGCATGATACCACGCTATGGAAGACTTGAAATAATTGTTCCAAAGCAAATATTTGGGAGTGGTGAATGAATTGGGGATATACATACCCATTCCACTGTAGTTATCCCCATCTATTCTGTACAAGGATGAGGTGGGATCATGAGTATAATCTGTATAAATGACCGTCTTCTTTAATTGTTGCGTAAAATCGTCTGGAGCCATTCCTCCACACAATTTTTCAATAAACTGTAACATATCATAGGCATATCCTTTGAAGTTGCTGCTGCCTTTGCCATATTGCTGCAAATCAGCTATATCCACGTTCTTCAGGCTATCCTGATTGGACAAAATCACACTTCTGACCGCTTCCGCCAAACCTTCCATCTGATTGCAATCCACTGCCGAAATGGTTCCCCAACCATTATAGTTATAATAATCTATATAATCTTTACAGATTGGCTTCAAATACTCCTTGATCGCATTTTCATACAAATAAGGCATCACACTTGCATAAGGAAATCCGGCTGCCGGTATATCAAGTACAGAAGCGATGCAATATTTGGCAGCATCCTTCAGCTCATAATACACTTCGGCACACCCCATCATACACGCATCAAACAAGACAAAATCAAACTTTTGAGGATTTACCGTACGCAGCACTTCCGCCAATTCCGGTATCAACGCTGTGTCACTGGAATACCGGCCGCCATCTTGACCTATAGAACGGGTGCCGGTAATAGTGGGCAACCATCCTGAACCGTGAGAACCAAAGATTATTCCATAACTTTCCGACGGATAAACACTCATCATATCACCTATCACTGTCTGCATGACGGTTTTCTCCGTCGATGTCTGAGGGGAATATTTTTTTCTGATATTGCCAATACTTATCAAGTCGTGAACCGACATGTCCTGATCCGCGATCATCGCATTGACCGCTTCTTTGGACATACTGTTGATCCTCCCTTGACCATTAGTCACATATTCAACGATACAAGGCTCCGGCCAACTGATATCCGAAGCCTCACCATCCCAATATACCAACAAAGCAGCCGAATCCTTCATAGCCTGAAGCCCCTGCATCATCGTCCGAATATTATTACGCAAATTGGAATTCAAGCTGTTATCCGCCCAAAAGAAAGCCAGGACCGTTCTTCCGGCATGTTGCTGAGGAATCACGATTGTTTCCTTCTCGCAAGAGAAGAAAAAGCAGGCTGTTAAAAATATAAATAGAATCTTTTTCATAAGAAAAGGATCACTCTTCCGGTTTCTTGAACTTGAATGCATTGGGGTTCACTTCGCGAATCAGCAAGGTCTTTCCTTTTTGATACTTGATCTTCATCTTATTGATGGTCTTCTGCAGTTTCTTTCTGCTGTTCGAGAAATAAACAAAGCAAGTGCGGTTCGTCAGCCCTTCCTCGTTTTCCAAATAATTTTTCAGCTGATAACTGTATTGTGAGCGCTCCGGCAACATCTTATTCTTATCCAGCCTTACACTGTCCAGCAATTGGATTTCCGTGAAATAAACCAATGAATCTGTAAACGATGCGGATACACCTACTATATAAACGGATTTACCTTTACTTCCTTTCAATGAGAATGCCGAGCATACCATCAGTACCAATAATAAAGAGCACAGAATCTTTATGGATTTCATAATTCTAATTTTATAATTTTATTAGAGGACAAAAATAGTTATTTACGGACAAATACGAAAAAGTAATAGATTAATTAACTATAATAATTTGCTGATGTGCCCATTACCATGTGGCACATAGCGCAGCCAATGGGCATTATTGGTATATTATGAACAAAAGCACAAGACGGGAGTAACCTTCCATCTTGTGCTTTGTTTTCTTTTCGGAAACCGAATCTTTCTTACCCTAAATAAGACTTAAGCAGCTTGCTACGCGAATTTTGTCTCAATCTTCTAATGGCTTTCTCTTTAATCTGGCGTACGCGCTCACGAGTGAGGCCGAATTTATCGCCGATTTCTTCCAACGTCATTTCCTGCGTATTAATACCGAAAAACATCTGGATAATATCCTTCTCCCTTTCGGTCAGCGTAGAGAGTGCTCTATCAATTTCCCTCGCAAGTGACTCATTAACCAAGGAACGGTCTGCCATAGGCGAGTCGTCGTTCACAAGCACATCCAACAAACTGTTGTCTTCTCCTTCCACAAAAGGAGCGTCTACAGAAATGTGGCGTCCTGAAACCTTCAACGTGTCCGAGATTTTGTCTACAGGTATTTCCAGTTCATCGGCCAGTTCTTCCGGAGAAGGACGACGCTCGTTTTCCTGTTCGAATTTAGAGAAGGCTTTGCTGATCTTGTTCAACGAGCCTACCTGATTCAACGGCAAACGGACAATACGTGACTGTTCTGCCAATGCCTGGAGAATAGACTGACGAATCCACCATACGGCGTAACTGATAAACTTGAAGCCTCGGGTCTCATCGAACTTTTCAGCTGCTTTAATCAATCCCAGGTTGCCTTCATTAATCAAGTCAGGAAGACTTAACCCCTGATTTTGATACTGCTTGGCTACAGACACGACGAAACGCAAGTTGGCACGTGTCAGTTTTTCCAATGCTACCCGGTCGCCTTTACGGATACGCTGAGCGAGCTCTACCTCTTCCTCTACAGTAATCAGGTCTTCACGGCCTATTTCCTGTAAATACTTATCCAGAGATGCGCTCTCTCGGTTAGTGATACTTTTGGTAATCTTTAATTGTCTCATTCTCTATAAAACAAATTTGGGATGCAAATTTACAACATTAAATGGAATACATCCATTTTTGTTTGAAAAATATTAGCTAATAAATCAAAAAAGACTATCTTTGTCCTTCTTTTCCTAAATATTTTGCGAAAATAGGGTTATATCTTTCTCTTTATTGATCTTATCAGCTTACTTAATAGAGATTATTCCATGATATAGCGTAAGGATGGATCCTGTCAACAGCTCTTATCTTATCGTGAAACAGAATTGATTTATGTCCTCCGTTTTCCGGCCGGACGGGAACGCAAACACCTATGACGCAAATTAATAGTTACACGACTCTACTATCGGATAAAAACATACTAAAAATCAAACTTGTGTTCCCATCATCCCCGAAATTCCGTTTACAATGCTTCTTTCCAGCATATCAATCCTGTTTGACTATAAAATCAGGATGCACGGAAGTGTCCCTTACCGTGCATCCTCTAAACTTTACCTATTGAAACTTTCTACCTTAAAAATATCCTTATTCCTGTATCAAATCTACTGCATAGTTCGCACGTTTACCTGACGGGAACATACCGCTCAAGAACAATACCTGATCCGGTGACTGGGTAGCAGCTTTCAGCACATCTTCCAAATCATTTACTGATTTGACAGGTTGTCCATTTGCCTTCAGGATGATGAAGCCTTTACGGATACCGGCAGCTTTCATTTTACCGTCTGTCACACCTGTGACTTCCACACCATATCCCAAGTTCAATTGTCTCTTCAATTCCTGAGGAACTTCACGGAACGCTGCGCCCAAGATATCCATGCCCGCACTCTTCACCACTTTCGTTGTTCCCTGTGCATTTTTCAAAGTCATCTCGATATCCTTTTCTTTCTTGTCACGCAACACCTTGACGGTTACTTTGTCACCCGGACGGTGTTTAGCCAACCCTTCCTGCAACTCTGCAAAGTTCTTCACACGTTTTCCGTCAATACCGATAATGACATCGTCCACTTCCAAGTTACCGGCCGCAGAACCTCCATCAATCACCTCAGCTATCAGCACACCATCGGTAGCACCCAGTTCCTTCACTTTCTTCTTGATTTCTTCCGGCATCATCTGCTGGTCATCATTAATCGGAGTACCCTTGATACCCAATACCGCACGCTGAACGGTTCCGTATTCTTTCAAATCGGCTATTACCTTTTTCATAATACTGGTAGGGATGGCAAAACCGTATCCGGAATAAGCTCCTGTCGGTGAATAAAGCACCGAGTTGATACCTACCAACTCTCCTTTTGCATTGACCAATGCCCCACCACTGTTACCTTGGTTAATAGCTGCATCCGTCTGGATGAATGATTCCACACCTTGATTATATACGCCCAAAGAACGTGCCTTGGCACTCACAATACCGGCGGTTACTGTAGATGTCATATTAAACGGATTACCTACAGCCAATACCCACTCGCCCACTTTCAAAGCCTCCGAATCGCCTACGGGAATAGTGGGAAGTTCATCCGCTTCAATTTTAACCAACGCTAAATCCGTGCTGGGATCTGTGCCGATTACACGTCCTTTATATTCACGTCCGTCATTCAGTTTGACACTGATCACATCAGCATTATCAATTACATGGTTATTCGTTACAATATATCCATCTTTCGAGATGATCACTCCGGAACCAAATCCCACTCTTTCAGGAGTCTGCACCTGACGCTGCTGACCGCCGCCTCTGCCATTCCCAAAAATATCACCAAAGAAATCATAGAACGGATCACGAACGGTAACTGTCTGAGTTTTTGATTCTTGAGTTGACTTTATATGAACTACTGCATGCACTGAATTTTCCGCTGCCTGAGTCAAATCCACCGGTTGCATTTGGGTGGCGTCCAGCGCGGCAAGTCTTGTATTCGGATTTTGTTGGAACACATCATTAAAGGCCACGCTTTTGTTTGGCTCGGGTTTCAACATAGAATAAGTCGTTACTCCTGCTACACCTGCGC
>NZ_JBCOCI010000005.1:25947-139649 GCF_040929485.1 Phocaeicola sp. RTP21198st1_B8_RTP21198_201120
ATAAGAGACAGCCTGCGCTGACTGCTACAATTGCTGCTGCGCCTAGTACCATTTTAGTTGCTTGTTTCATAACTTAATATCTATTAATTTGTTAATTTCAAGTTTGGTTTAACATTTCTGACGCTAATGTAATGACAAATATTGTACGGTTGTACCGTTTGTCAGAGATTTTTTTCCTCTTTTAACACAGATAGATAAGCACTTAACAGGGGTTAACCGCAGAATCTGCCAAATTTGCATTCATTATCAATAGCTGACAGACAGCAAGATGACACAGGATACAACTTGCCTCATAGATAGTTATGTCTTGCAGGAAATACTTGCCTCCCGCTGAAATACATCCATATACACCCCTATAAAAGGGCATGTCCGTGACCGGTCTTTCTAACTTTACTTTTTCAACTGGTTCAATACCCTTCTCGCACTATCCGAAAGAACAACAACAGCTCCTGCCAAAATAGCAGTATCTTTAATGACCAGACGGCCGGCGCCCGTCAGCAGAGGGAACCCCTGTTCGCCACTTCCCAAATCGGGGACCCACACCTCAGGCGTTGTCACAAGGAAAGACAAAGTGCCCAGTGTCATGACAATAGCCAGTCCGGCCCCTACCAAACCGATTTTTGGAGAGAAGATACCTAAAAACGTCAAGATACCGATTCCCATAATCAAAATACCCAATCCATGAGAAAACCCATAAGTATTGTTCTCTTCATGCCACTGGTGCTTCGCTTCATCGAATTCGCCTTCTTTCAGCTTATATTCTTTATATTCAGGAGCGTCCTTGGTATAAAAGAAACTCATAAAGGGACTGTTCGCCACAAAAGGCACAATTCCTTCGGCTTCATAATTCCAGAATTTCAGACCGCCAATCCATACAAAAATTACAAGGATTGCCACACGGATAAGATTGATACCCAGTTTTTGGGCAGATGCTGCTATTGTTAAAAACGCAACAAACAGAGATTTTAATTTTGTCATCATTGCTTTCATTATTAAAAGATTTAACTTCCTGGTGCAAAGGTCGGCAGTTTTCCCTCTCCAGTAAATGGCAATTCCCCCATATAGGTTGGCAATTATTCCCGTTTCTCTCTTTTCCGGTATTCCGAAAGGCTCTCCTTGTTCATTTTCTTAAAGAACCGGCTAAATGTAGCCAAATCCTCAAATCCCAGAATCTCACTGATTTCCTTCGCACTCTTGCCCGTATAAAGCAACAGGCGCTTGGCTTCCGCATCCACGCGTTCATGAATGACACGCAAAGGAGAAGAAAGCCTGTAAAGGGAAAAGAGATTGGAAATGGTCTTGGGAGAACGACACAACATATCAGCATAATCCTGCACTTGCTTCTTCTCCTTAAAATGACTGTCAACCAGCACATAAAACTGACGAATCACATCAAACGTGTTCTCACGCCCCGGGTCTACATCAAACATTTCACGGGCTATGCGGGTACAAGTGATAATGAAACGTTTCAGAATAATACGCAACATTTCTTCCTGCAAGTTGTCTTGTATTTCACACTCCCCTCTGAAAATATCGACAATACTGTCAAGACGGGCCGACTGGGAAGGCGAAAGCTTCAAACGCATGACACGGGAAGAACCGTTAAACAGGAATCCGTTACAAGACACCTCGCTGTCATGCCCGTAAATACAATAAAAGTTACTATTGAATAAAAAAGTGAGGTATTCACCGTCCACTCCCCTTATCTGCACATGATGCAAAGGAGTGAGCGAAATCATTTCCTCTTTTTCCAGATGCATCACCACATGATCCACTTCCACATCCAGCGTTCCATGCCGCACCCATATAAATTTATAAAGACTCCCGTCACGTTGCAAAAAGGAGTTTTCATGGAAACAGGAAGTCATTGCTATATTTCCATTCAATTTAGTACTTAAGTGATATTCCATAACTACCTTAAAATAAGATGAGGGGATAAATATAAAGCTATCTCTTCAGATATAAAAGAGATAACGCAAAAGATATTTCTCATCCTCCCTCTTTTCCTGCCTTTCACCGGCATTTTAAATCATTGCCATATAAGTTGGCCAAAGTTCCCGTTTAAAATGTTCACACCTGGACATACAGGAAGTTCCCCACTTCAGTGCGTTTCTTTTAATATTTGTTAAACATTTATTTTTCTTCGTCCACTCCCTGATTTAATAGTACATTTGTTTCATCACAAGCATCAGAGCGATATATTTAAAGAAGAGTAGAAAACAATAATGGATAAAAATCGTAGGAGAATCCGTATAGGCTATATTCAATGGCTGCTGATATATACCTATATATGTACCATCTTCTCATTCACCTGTGAAGCTGCCAATGCACAGGATCGTACCGGGAACGAAGAATATGTGCTGATTTTAAACAGCTATAACGAATCTTCTCCATGGAGCAACAGCATTACCACCCCCATTGTCCATAAACTAGCCGGAACCAAAAATATAGACGCCTACATAGAACATCTGAATTTATTCATGGTAGGCGATTCTGCTAAAATAGAAAAGTTTTCAGAAACACTTTCCTCAAGATATGGCTCCACCCCTCCCCGTCTATTGGTATTTGTAGGAAGCATGAGTCTGATTTTCAGAGAAGAGATACAAGCTTTATGGGGTACCGTACCTACTATTGTCTGCGGGGCAGACCCCTATGTGTATCCTGAAATATTCTACAGGCAGAGAGATACAGTCACTCCCAAAGAAAAGACACACATGAGCGAACTGGCCCAAGAATACAATTTCACCTACATGCATACCCCTATCTATCTGGAAGAAAGTGTGGAACTGATGCTGCAAATGATTCCCGGCATGAAAAGACTCATCTTTTTGGGAGACGGGATTTATCCCAATCCCGAATATGACCAACGACTGCGGGAATTGATCCAAACAAAATATCCGCAACTGGAATATAAATACATCTCTTCACGCACCAATACTCTGCACCAGTTATATAATGCTGTACGTAAGGCAGACAAGACTACAGGCTTTCTGGTATCCACTTGGTTCACCGAATCCTTCACCTCGGACAGCTTTCTGATAAACGCTTACAGAAGCATTTCCAGCATCTCCGCCCCTCTTTTCACCATCCGCTATGCAGGTATGGACGACGGAGGTATGGTAGGAGGATACATGTACAATGAACAAGCCTTCACCAAGCAATTATTGAAAACAATTGACGACATCCTCGGTGGAAAAAGAGCCAGTGACATTCCTTTCTATGAGCCTCAGGAAGCACACCCCACCTTCAACTATACCAGACTCATAAATAAAGGGCTCGACCCCAAGCGATGCCCCGATGACACCATTTTCTATGACAAGCCTGTCCACTTTCTGAACAAATACAAATGGTTTATCCTGATTGTGCTCATGGCCTTCGCACTGATGGCTGTAACACAACAAAAACGCATTCAGATGCTGAAAGTCCTGAGACGAGCCCAACAAAATGAAATAGAAACAAACGCACAATATATCAACCTGGTGGATAATATGCCGATTCTTTACATGAAGGAACAAGTAATATGGGATAAAGAAGGAAATATTATAGACAGCATTTATCAGGATGTCAACCGTTATTTCGAACGATGTTTTTTTAAAAAATCCGATATAATAGGGAAAAGGGCCTCCGAAATCTTTCCCGAATCTTTACCGGAATTCACCCATTTCATGAGTATCACCTTGAAAGAAAAGAAATCGATCACATTCCCATATTATTTTAAAACCGTCAACACCTTCTATGATGTTGTCCTGAATTGCTCCACTGAACCGGATATGGTCGATGTGTTCTGCATGGACAGCACCGAGTTGCACAATGCACAGCAAATGCTAAGCGCCACGAACCATAAACTTTCCATGGCACTGGAAGTAGCCAACATTGTACCTTGGAAATGGAACTTGAAAGACCATACCATCTTGTGCGACCTTAACCGCCCCATTGCCATGGCAGCCATGCCGGGCAGCATCAGCGAAGATCAGTTGAGCGTATCGGACAAACAATATTTCGCCAAAATTATCAAAGAAGACCGTCCACGCGTGATACAGGCCTACCGCGACCTGGCAGACGGAAAAATAGAGAAAGTGAAAGAAGAGTACCGTGTACTGGCCAATGATGGAAAACATTGGAAAATAGACTGGGTAGAAGCACAAGCAGCCGTAGAAACAAGAGACAAAAACGGAAAGCCGCTGACTTTAGTCGGTTCCTCACTGATTATCAACGAACGGAAAACAATGGAAAACGAACTGCTTTCAGCCAAGGACCGCGCGGAAGAATCCAACCGGCTGAAGTCCGCTTTCCTTGCCAATATGAGCCACGAAATACGCACTCCGCTAAATGCTATCATCGGTTTCTCAAACATCCTTGCTACTGCAGAAGAGGAACAGGAAAAGCAGGAATATATCAATATCATTGAAAGTAACAATACGTTACTGCTGCAATTAATCAGCGACATACTGGACTTATCAAAAATAGAGGCCGGCACACTGGATTTCAGTTATTCCAACGTGGAACTGAATGATATCCTTTCCGAAATAGAAAGCGTGGTCCGTTACCGGACGGAAACCAGCGGCATTCAACTGATTGCACACAAAGGACTTCCCTCTTGCCCCATAAAGACAGAAAAGAACCGCCTGATGCAAGTTTTGAATAATTTGCTGAACAACGCCAGCAAGTTTACCTCACAAGGAAGCATCACCTTCGGCTACAAACTATGCGGCAGAGAACTTTATTTCTATGTTAAAGATACCGGTTGCGGCATTCCAGCCGACAAAGTGAACTCCATATTCGGACGTTTCGTCAAACTGAACTCTTTTGTACAGGGTACAGGACTGGGATTATCCATTTGCCAGACGATTGTAGAGCACATGGGAGGACGCATCGGCGTAGAATCTGAAGAAGGAAAAGGATCCACTTTCTGGTTCACCATTCCCTACCAGCCCGCTGATGCGGATAACAAAAAGGAAGACAAACATCAGCCCATCTCCGTGCAGAAAGACAAGCTGACCATTCTAGTTGCCGAAGACAATGAGAGTAATTACCGGCTGTTCCAATCTATCTTGAAACGAGAATATAACCTGGTTCATGCTTGGGATGGAAAAGAGGCGGTCAATTTGTATAAACTCCATAATCCTCAGATAATTCTGATGGATATCAATATGCCGGTGATGGATGGCTATGAGGCCACCCGGGAAATACGAAAGCTATCCTTGGATGTGCCTATCATCGCCGTTACCGCTTTCGCCTATGCCAGTGATGAACAACGGGTTATGGAAAATGGCTTCGACGGCTATATGGCCAAGCCCATCAGCGCCCCACAACTGAGACAACAGATTGCTGCCATATTACAGAAACGCATTATCTTATTATAACCTCCGCTTTTTCCATTATACCCGGCTGAAATCCGATTTAGAAACCGGTTTGAATCCGCAACTATAAACAAGAAAACAACCGAAAGCGCCACAAGGATGGAGAATTAAAGATGATTATAACATAAATGCAGAGTTAATTCATCGCTTCAGCTCCATTAAGTCTTTTTTTCAGTACCATTAAAGCATTTCTTACGGTTACCTTTTACAGACTACGACAGTAGTCCGTATGTTTCACTACGGCAGACCGTACAGTCCACTGTAGCAGACTGTACGGTCCACTGCCGAAGACTATAGTAACAGTCCGCACAAAAAGACTTAACAGTCCGTATGACAAGACCTGATATACCCGACAAAAAGTATTAACCCCCATACCTAAAAAAAACTCCCCCTTGCTCACCTTCACAGGCTATGCAAGAGGGAGATTCTACACTAACTCTTAACCTAATAAATAAACGACAAAATCATTCTTTATATCTTAAGGCTCCGGCTGGCAGTTTCTCACCTTTCTCACCAAAGCTCTTCAATGCGTTTTCCGATTCAATGGTTACTTTACTTTCATCCAGCATTCTCCGGTCAAGGCCGAACACGTTTATAAAGAAATCATAAACCGCATTCCGCTTGTTCGGACCGAAATCATGACGTTCTTGCGGCAAATGTACATTGCTCACCTTGTCCGTCGCACCATAAAAACCGTAGATGCGTTGCAAGTAAGGATATTCCAAACGAGGAACCGTGGCTGTCCAGTCTCCTCCGTCGGAAACCACCAGCATGGGACGCGGAGCAAACAGGGCGGCCAGTTCCGCATTGCAAGTTCCTCCACCTGCCAGCTGGATGGGCTTGCCACTTTCACACGGGCAACCGCCATCAAAGTGAGAAGCCAGACTGACCACAGGGGCAGCAGCTGTAAAACGGTCGTCCAAAACGGTAAGCAACACCGTCTGCGTTCCTCCGCCGGAACCACCGTTCACGCCGATGCGTGCAGGATCTATATCTTTACGGTTTGCCAGCATATCATCCAGTATCAGCAATCCGTTCATAGCCTGAATGGTGTGCGCATCACTGGTATGGTGCGCTTCCGCACCCACCTGCAAGGCGGATTCTCCCCAACCATACAAGTCATAGTCCACACAAATAGCCCCCATACGCGCCAATGTAGCCATACGTTGCTGTTGGTCCTTCCGGTAACGTCCCTGTCCAAAATGGCCATTGGGGCAAATAATAAGTGCATGTTTACCTTTGGAACGCGGTGCATAAACCGAACCGCAAACATAAAGCCCCGGCAAGGTCTCCAATGCAAAATTCTGCACGGTATATCCATCGAATTTCCGTACTTTCGAGAGAATAGGCTTTGCATCCTTCACTGTTCCTTTCAGCATATCATCCAATCCCAGACGTTGGCGCACTTCCTTTCGGAGTATCTCCCTGCGCTGTTCCCACTGATCTTTATCAGTATACAAGCCACTAAGATATGACAACATTTTTTCTCCATCAACATCCGTGCGGCGTGCATACTCGTATGGTTTCAACTTGTACACGGTATCACTTTGCTTCACGAATTTATAATCGAAAGGAGAAAGCACATTAGTCAGGGTTTCTTCCAATGAATAGGGACGGATACGGAAATCGGCATACGGAAGGATACGCCCCACCGTATCAATATCATACTTCAAGCGGACCTGGAAACGGGCGGCAACGTCATTCAACACATCGGATAACGGACGTGCGAACCGAGTTTCATAAGTTTGTGCAGACACAGCGGAAAAAGAGAGTGCCGCCATGCACAAAAGCATCTGTTTTTTCATCGGGCAGTCTATTTTATTTCTTTACCATCCACATACACATCATCCAGCACCAAGTCCTTACAATCTTCAAAGACACAGCGTTGCTTGGCATTCTGAATATACACATCACGCATCACAATACCGGTAATAGGCGCTTCGGGCAGGCCCACCACCATAATGGGGGTATTCACATCACGGACCGTCACACCCGAAACATAGATGTTACGAAATTCCGGAGTGCGGTCACTCTTCGGTTCGGCAGGCATCTTGCTATATTTCAGATTGAGAACAATAGCTTCTTTCTTGATATTACTCATCACAATATTGCTTACACGGATATCCTCCACAATGCCTCCGCGGCCACGAGTGGATTTCAGACGAATCCCTCGGTCTGTACCATCAAAGACACAATTGCTGATGGTCACTTTCTTCACTCCCCCACTCATCTCGCTGCCGATAACCACACCACCGTGTCCGCTCAACATGGTGCAATTGGTAATGGTGATATTCTCGCAAGGAACACCCAGTTTACGCGCTTGCAAGTCACGTCCGGATTTGATGGTGATGCAGTCATCGCCTACCGAAATGTGGCAGTCGCTGATGTGTACATTCTTACAAGACTCGGGGTTGATGCCATCCGTGTTGGGGGAAGGCACATTGTGGATGGTAATGCCTTTAATAGTCACATTGTCGCAAAATTCAGGATTTACAGTCCAGAAGGGAGAGTTGATAATCTTCACGCCCTCTACCCGTACATTCTTACAACGGATGGGATGTATGAAAGGAGGACGGAAAAAGCGACGGTCCAGTGTGCCATGCCAGTCTTCATTGGTTTCAGCGTAAAGGGCTTTCAGGTCGTTTTCCTTCTCGAACATGGGCTGGTACTTGTTGATGTTTCTCTTGCCGTTATCTCTAAGGTCTACCAGTACACGGAAAAATTCAGTCCACCATGCCTTACCCTGTCCATCCAGAGTTCCTTCTCCCTTGATGGTAATATTTTCTGCATCCACGGCGTAAATCAACGGTTGGAAACTTTTCATCATGATTCCCTCGTGACGCACTTCGACATAAGGGAGGAAGTCGTCAAAGTTCTCCGAGAATTTCAAGGTGGCTCCTGCTTCCAATTCTAATGTAATATTACTTTTCATGTGGATGGAACCGGTGAGATAAGTTCCTGCGGGGAAAAAGAGTGTTCCGCCACCATTGGCATTCAAGCGGTCGATGGTAAAATTAATCAATGTCGTGTTTAATTTCCGGCCTTGTATATCGGCACCGGCTTGCTGCATATCCACACGCTCGGCATGCAGAAAAGACAAACTGCAAACACATAACAACAGACTTAAAAAGGTACGTTTATTCATATCGTTCATTAATTGATTTTAGTTTTACCAAACACCCCCAGGGGGCTTTTCCTATGAAAGCTGCGTTTATTTCTTAAAAGAATAAGTTCCGCTTTCCACTATCTTCGGCTCTTTCTCATTGGGAAGGAATACGCGTGCCGTACACCCTACAGGTATCGTTACTTTCAATGTAAAGACTCCATTCTCGCGTGTCCAGTCTACTGCAACCTTTCCATAGAGAGTTTCAGTCGAAGCCCGGACGTATGTCAAATCGCCTACCGGACGGGGACGTATTTCTATTTCCTTCATTCCCGGTTTTCCCTCAACGGTGCGGATACCCGCCAGCGAGTTGAAGAACCATTCATCAATCTGTCCCATCATAAAGTGATTCCACGAAGAACCTTGTCGCGGATCCCATTGCTCGGTCAGCGTGGTAGCTCCAAATTTCAGTTGGAAACCATACCCCGGGGCCTCTTCATGGTTATGCATGGTGTACATCAACTCATTCAGTCCGTTACGGGCTAGCGTCTGGAACAAATAACGATTTCCCACATCACCAGTAGTCAGCCGGTTACCATGACGTTTTATATCCGCTACCAAGTTATCAAGTACCGCCTGTTTATCTTCGGCAGGAACCATTCCGAGAAACAACGGCAGGGCATTACTGCACTGACTTCCCGTACCATACTGACGAGTATCCTTATGATAAAACTCCCGATGGAATGCTTTATTAATTTCTTCACCCAAATGAGTGTAATATGCTACATCATACCTATTATCCAGCATACGTGCCGCCTCCACCAAATAGCGAACAACCATATAATAATGGGCGGTAGCTACTAAAGGAACAGGCGTATTACGAGAAAATCCGGCCCGGAAATCTCCATAATCATACCAATCGCCCAGTCCGAAAGAAACGATTCCATCATTGGCACGGGTAGTCATATAATCAATGTAACGGCGCATTCCGTTATAGTATTTTCTAATCAATGAATCATCCCCATACGTCTCATAATACATGAAAGGCAATACCACAAAGGTACATCCCCATTCGGGAGATTCGGCAAAAGCATCCATACCGGGACCCTCGAACACCACATATTCCGGAGCAGTAGTAGGAACC
The DNA here is from genome assembly GCF_040929485.1 of Phocaeicola sp. RTP21198st1_B8_RTP21198_201120. NCBI lineage: Bacteria > Pseudomonadati > Bacteroidota > Bacteroidia > Bacteroidales > Bacteroidaceae > Phocaeicola > Phocaeicola sp. RTP21198st1_B8_RTP21198_201120. Next base: position 35,555 of record NZ_JBCOCI010000005.1, read on the forward strand.
GCGCCATTGGCATGCTGTGCATCGGCTATGTTCTGAAGAGTCTGAGGAAGAAAGCCTGTCAAATCATAATTGTAAAGCAAACCGGGACCACACAAATGATCTTGTTCCAACCAACCCAGTTTCTCGCGATGAGGACAATCGGTAAACACGGACTGCATATTACTTCGCACCGCCTTCTCTATCAGCCGATGGGCCTCATTGAATATACGATTGGAACATTGGAATGTGGATACCTTAGGAGCCGAATTATAAACAAAGCACGATTGTATCTTCTGGATCACCGGAAGATGCAAGGTGTTTTTTTGCCCTTTCAGCACAGCGCCTTCCACCTGAATATACCGGAAACCATAGTAAGAAAAACGAGGATGCCAAGTTTCCACTCCTTCCCCTTTCAGGGTATATTCATAATAATGTTGTCTGCCGGTCTGACGCTGATTGCAAGCTCCTTCATCCGACAGGGATTCGGATACAAGCAGAGTTATTTTCTGCCCTTTCCTTCCACGGACGGTAATTTCGGGGAAACCGGCCAGGTTCTGTCCCATATCCAGCACAAAGGCAGACGGATCTACTGTCCGTTTGGTTGACTTGCAGGCAGCTGTTATCTGTTCAGCGGTGAGCTTGGTCATTTTCCGGATATCATAACGCTCCATAATCTTCACCGGTTGCGCTATCTGCGGACGAAGCACCCCTTTGGGGGCTTCCTGAATCACGACAGGACGCCAATCCTGCTCTTTAAAACCGAACATGTTCCAGCCTTTCTGCTCACGGCGAGCGTCATAATCTTCTCCGCCATAGATGCAATTGAACAGTACGGGACTGAAATCGTACTTCCAGTCCTTTCCGGAAACAATCGTTTCACTGGTTCCGTCTTCATAATTCACCACCATCCGGAAACGAAGCGTGGGAGCGCCGAAACTGATTTGCAGTTTACGATAGCGGCCGCCTTGCACATTGTAAAATCCATTTCCCAGCAGGACTCCGATAGCGTTACCGCCTTTCTTCACTTGCGAGGTGACATCATAAGTATTATAATAGACACTTTTGTCATAGTCGCTCCAAAGGGGGGCAAATTCGCTGTCTCCCACTTTTTCTCCATTCAGCGAAAATTCATAAAAGCCCAAGCCACATACATACGCTGTGGCGTCTTTCACTTTCTTTGCCACATGGAACTCGCGACGCAGATAAATACTTTTCTTTGCCAAAGTATCCACAGCAGCCCAGGCGGCCTTTGCCTCAGGCTTTTTCAGTTCACTGCCATGATATTTCCGGCCTTCGGGTATGCGGGCATCCTTACGGGTAATGGCCCCAATCCATTCACTGCCGGCGAAAGCCGCTTCGGAAGTCAGGATACTGAAATCAGAGGGCGCACTCCATGCCGAAGGCGTATCAGCCTCATCCCAGACACGGACACGCCAAGTATAATGCCTGTCCTTCGCCAAGGCCGCATCCGCACAGGAAACCAACTGGCTTCGAGCGGATTTTACTTTGCCGCTGTTCCAGACTACTTTTCCTGCCCATACATCCCGAACCTCTATCTCATAAGCAGTCTGCCGCGTGCCATTTTCCGGCGAACTCATCTGCCATCCCAAACGAGGGGCATCAGAGATGGTCACTCTTCCTTCGCGCATCTCACACGTCAGGCGGGTAATAGTTATGTCTTTCGCCTGCACGGAGAAAGACATAACTAACAAAGCGGCTATTAAGAATTTTCTGTAATTCATTTTTCTTTCAACAGTCTATTTATTATCTTAAGACATCCCCTTTATTCAAAATTATAGCACATTCTCACAAAGAACACGGGTCAATGTATCGGCATGTCCTACTTCCTTTCCATCCACATAGATATGCAGACCTTTTCCACGCTGGTAACGGCTACCGTCCTTATCCCACAAAATAGTGAGGTTACGGCCATGATACAACACATTATCCAAACAGAAATAATCCCATTTTCCTTCGGGAATCAACGGATTCACCTCCACTGTGTTATCCATGCGCGGACGGAGTCCTATCAAACCGGTAATCATCAAATCATTAAAAGTAGAATGATTGTAATAACGGCTGCGTTCCTGATCCCCTTTCAACCAATAACCGGTTACCTCATCCAGATACTCGCCGATGTAGGGACGCCCACGATGATGTTGCGACTCCACATAGCGTTCCATTTGATGGAAATACACGCTGTCTGTCAATACAGTCTGAGGATAATTATTCATGAAATTGGCCATTGCAGTCAAAGTCTGTGCAGATGCAAACGGCCAGATAGCCCCATCCCATTCACACTTACCTACGCCATGCGTACGGAACTCAGGATGACGGCGCTCGGCAGTGGTAAGTCCGTAAGGTGCGGAAAAACCTTTCTCGTCCATCACTTCCTTCCATGCCACATCGTATTGGGAAGAAGCATCCGGCAAATTGAAATACCAAGGGATATAGCCGATAGCCTCGCGTACCTCGGCGGACGCATCTCCACGCATCGTTTCAAAGAAATGGTGGTCTGTGTTCCACAACTTATCCTGTACCAACGTTTTAATGGAGTCGGCTTTCAATCCATATTTCATGGCCATGCCCTCATCTCCTGTCATGATGCCGATAAGAGAGAGCGCTTTGGCGTTGCCATACATATAACTGTTGATAGTAGGACGGGCATATTGCTTACGACGACCTCCACTGATAGATTCCTCCATGCCATCCTGCACATCTCCCTGCCAGTAAAGTCCATTGGACAGGCGGTTTGTCTTTTCCCAACGGGCATATTCCGCTTCCAAATCCTTTACCATATCCAACAAGAATTCCTTGTTTCCATCGACCATGTAACGTCCCAGTACCGCATCCGCATTCCACGAGCTAAACTTGGTCATTTTGGCCATCGGGCCTCCTTCGTTACCCCGATACCAAGTATGGATAATCTGATTCAAGTATTCCGGGTTACGCAACCAGCGGCTCTCATAAATATGATGACCGATGGCACAAGCTATCAGATTGTATTTATCGGCATACGAACGGTTTACCAAGAATTCGGTCATACCATAGCCCACCGGAGTTTCCTTGATGTGCTTGCGCAGCGTCCACCAACGATAATAATACATTTCCTCGAAGTTCTTTTGAGAGCACTCGAAAAGAGGTATGTTTTCTTCCATCCATTGAGATGCGCGGGCATTGGGAACAGCCTGGGCTATATTCTCATCCTCCATGCTGTTGAAATAATCCACGTAGGGCTTGAAATCCTTATATTTCAAGAAAGCCGCACCGGCATCCTTATCAGCAGAAGTCGTCTTGAAATTGGCTATACGATAGGTGCACAAAGGTTCTTGCTCACCTGCATTCGGCAGAATGCCATACCAGTCTGCCGGGGTATCCACCGTAGGATAAGTCCGTTGCGCTCCGGTGCGGAACATCACTCTCTCAATGGCCGGAACGGGAGCAAAGAACATACGTTGTCCTGCTTTCTTTCCATCCACGTAAACGGTTACCATACGGTTAGCAACAGAAAGTTCCACTTCTACCTTATACGTCTTGCCCGGTTCATACTTCAACAAATTACCAAACCGCGCACCTCCTTTGGCACGGAAAAGTCCGTCGGAAGTCAATTCCAAACGAGAACAGGCAATACCGTTTTCATCTAGGAATTCTATTTGCAAAAGGCCCTTATCGTTCTGCTCCGCCATCAGTTCGAAAGAAACTTTAAGCTCTTTTGTAGCAGGTATCTTACGCTCCACACGGGCATAATCGAACAAATCCTTATCTTGCAGCACCAACCATTTTCCATCCAATGATACGGGAGCCCACTGCAAAGAATACAAATTCCAGTCGGTCAGTTCATTCAAATCTTTATAGTTGGCAAAATTATCGTCAGCATGTGCACTGGCATGTGCGCGGACGGGCACAGGGATATGAGAAACCCACATGTCCTCCTTGTTCACACTGTAAGTCACCCACAAATCACCATCGGGAGGAGTTCCGTTACCTTCCTGAATACCCCGTACATACTGAGGCCCGAATGATTTATAATTACCTCCGTAACGCATCGGTGTAATTTCGCCATGCACCAAATTCAAGGTCGTATATTCCAGCCCGTCCTTACTGAGCGAGATAGCCAGCGGCCAACGGAACTCGGAAGGATTATACACCGTGGCGTATGTACCGTCACTCAAACGCTGCCCCCAAATCTTCGCATTACTGTTAACAAAGCCTTTCGCACGTTCCACCGGTTGCGCCCACGTATTTCCACCATCCTCGCTGATGGAAGTCAGGGCATGTTTCCACAAGCTTACCAAACGACCGTCGGGCAAAGTATAGTCACAATACGCTTTGTATTCTTTGTGTAAAGGAATCAACGGGTCATTACGGTCAGCTTCCTCCACCCACTGCATACGGTAACGAGGATTGTCCAGAATCTCCTGACAGGCTTTTACAAATTCCTTGTCTTTGCTGCGTTTAAAATAAGGATAGGATGTATTCTTTTCATTAAACGCATGGTTATAGTAAATAAAATAAATGGGACCGAACGAACCGTCTTTCTTAATCTCGCGAACCACACGGCCTATTCCGTTCCCGTCATTCGGGTCATCTTTCTTGTCCAGAGCTACGCCATAGTTTCCCATAGCTATCAACCTGCCGCTTTTTGATACATAGAAGCCTACACGCTGATGCATGATGGCATCCAGATCTTTCGCCTTGTCTGTACGTCCGGGCTTGGTATAGCCATCGGGAACCCGGTAGATAGGGAAAAGAGTCACCGGATTTGTCCAGTGGTATCCATCTTTTGAAGTCATCAGGAAAGTCTGTGAGGGAGGAATATGCTCGTCTGATGGATCGGAAAGATAATGCATATAGAATTGTCCGTTCCAATAAGCCAACATGGACTGATGATTGTATGTCCATCCATTGCCGTTATCGGGTGCAGGATGTTCCCGGTTGGCGCGCATCACCTGAATATTGTGTACTCCTACCACAGGTGATAATTGTCCGTCATGATAGGTAGGGTTAGACAGCTCTGTGCCTGTATAGTGTACTCTATCTTGAGCCGACACCGAAAGTGCCAGCGAACAGGCTGCTGCAAAGGTAAAAAGTTGTTTCAGTTCCATTTATTTACTTCTATGTTGTTTTTCCATCTATTAAAATGAGGTTTCTCTTCAGCTTGATTGGCCTGCAAACAAGCAAAGCTCTACAAAATTACGAATTTCTTCGTTTCCCGATAAAAGCTCCGGGCTTTAAAAAAAGACGAAAGCACAAAGCAAATGTACTCTATAAAATAATGCTATTTATAAAAAACGTCTTTTTGTTAAGGAATTTGCATAAAAGAAGCTTTTTTACTATCTTAGCAGCATGAAGTTAACAGTTTGATAACTTTTCTACGAGAAATATGTTATTTATAGTATTCACTTTTTTAACAACCGTTTGCTTATGAAACAAAAGAATAAGATGTTATCCACCCATGGCATTAAAACACTATTCGAAACCCGATTAACCCAACTCACTTCATTGGCTTCAGAAAGCCAGGATGAAACAGCTTTCAAAAACAAGCTGAACGATTATCTATTATCCGGTCCTATTTACAATCCTGCTGCCGCAAGGCAAATTAAAAGACTGATAGATAACGATGGAAAAACCATTTACGAAGCCTCTACAGAACAGGAGATTAAAATAGAAACCATCTCACTGCTTTGGAAGTTTTTAACGAATAGTATCATCAATGAAGAGATTTCCGTTGATTTATGGATTGACCTGTATCACCAGTTTGACCGGCTTTATCACGAAGAGGAGGAACTACCTAATGAAAAACAAGTGCAACAATGGATGAAACGCTGGCCCAGCGGACTGAATGAGGATGTCCGGGCTATCCGCCGACAAAACAAAGAGCGTATTATCTCCCTTCTTATCCAGAAAATAGAAAACAGACACGCGCCCTCCAGCCGCTATCTTTTTCCCGAAGGAAGCACGGAAGAGGACAAACGCCAGCTGGTCTGCCAATGGTGGAACGAAGCCCGTTTTCATCTGGCAATGGCCATAAAAAGCCCTACCGAACTGAACCGAATGCTAGGCAACTCCCTATCCGAAGAGACCTTGCAGCTTTATCACAAAGCACGCAAGAAAGGAATGCCTGTCTTTATCACCCCTTACTATCTGTCTTTGTTGAATCCTACGGGGAAAGGATATGATGATACAGCCATACGAAGCTATATTCTGTACTCTCCCCAACTGGTGGAAACATACGGTAACATCCACGCATGGGAAAAAGAAGATGCTGTGGAGGACGGAAAGCCTAACGCTGCAGGATGGCTGCTGCCGGACGGACACAACATTCACCGCCGTTATCCCGATGTGGCCATTCTTATCCCCGACTCGATGGGACGTGCATGCGGCGGCCTGTGTGCATCCTGCCAGCGCATGTACGACTTCCAAAGTGAACGTCTGAACTTCAACTTCGAGGAATTGAAACCGAAAGAGAGCTGGGACAAGAGGTTGAGAAAACTGATGGAATATTTCGAGAACGACACTCAGCTCAGGGATATCCTGATTACGGGAGGCGATGCATTGATGAGCCAGAACAAGACCTTGCGCAATATATTGGAAGCCGTCTACAAAATGGCTGTCCGCAAACGAAACGCAAACCTGCAACGCGCCGAAGGAGAGAAATATGCGGAACTGCAACGAGTACGCCTGGGCAGCCGGCTCCCGGTATATCTGCCCATGCGAATCAATGACGAACTATTGGATATCTTACGTGAGTTCAAAGAAAAGGCATCTGCCGTAGGGGTCAGACAATTTCTGATTCAAACGCATTTCCAGACTCCACTGGAAGTAACACCCGAAGCGCGTGAAGCTATCCGCAAGATACTGGCAGCCGGGTGGACTATCACCAACCAGCTAGTATATAATGTGGCGGCTTCCCGTCGCGGACATACCGCCAAGCTGCGCAAAGTATTGAACGGATTGGGTGTATTGTGTTACTACACTTTCTCGGTAAAAGGTTTTGAAGAGAACTATGCGGTATTCACACCGAACAGCCGTTCCTTACAGGAGAAAGAAGAGGAAAAAAGATGGGGAAAACTTTCCGCAGAGCAAGAAAAGGAGTTTTTGAACCTGTTGAGAAACAGTAAAGACCGTGCGGCAGCCGTACAGCGTTTCTGCACCTTCCATCAGATTCCTTTCGTAGCAACAGACCGCAGCGTACTGAACCTGCCGGGTATAGGCAAGAGCATGACTTTCGTAACTATCGGTATGACAAAAGAGGGAAAACGGATACTGGAATTTGACCATGACCCAACCCGCCAGCATAGTCCGATTATTCATCAGATGGAAAAAATATACATCAAGGAAAACAAGTCTATCTGGCAATATATGCTGCAATTGCAGGAAATGGGCGAGAAGAAAGAAGAATATGCCAGTCTGTGGAAATATATGGAAGGAGAAACAGAACACCGCTTCCCCTTATATAATTATCCCGATCCGGGATTCCGGATTACAGAAAAGTATAGTCACTTGTCAGTAGTTGGTAATAAATCAATCTGTTAATTTGTCAATGTGACAATGTGCTAATGTGCCATGCGGAACAAAGCGTACCCCATTGACATATTAGCACATTGACAAATCAGCAGATTATTCAATTCGTAATCTTGATCCCCACAAAATACGTTCTAGGCTGTGTAGGCCCATAGAAATAACCCGAGTCACGATAACCACCTTTGTCCAAATCCTTTTGGAAAGCATTAAAAATATTCTGTACTCCACCGTTTAACTGCAATTTGATATGGTCATTCAATACAAATGTGTAATTCAGTTTCACATTCAAATCAAAGAAATCAGGAGTATGCACCATTTCATCTTTAGCGATATATTGTCCTATATATTCCTCGGGCAACTCTGTCGGTGCGAAATGCGGCACATGCATCCGGCCTGTGTACACACCGGACAAGGAGCAGTCGAAATTCTTGAACGGAGCAGATGTCAATGTGAAATAACCGTAATAGTCAGGAGTACGGGGCATCCGCTTCACCGGCGCTACCTCAGGATTCTCACTCCATGCCTCCAGCTCGGTATATTCGCTGCGCTGCACCGTGAAGCCCACCTGTAAAGCCGCATCACGTCCATGTGCAATCTTTCCGTCCAGATTCACGCCATACACACGTGCCCCGTTACCGTTGCGACGCTCCTTCACCTTGTTACCGTTCTCGTCATGGCCCATATCCTCCAGAACAAACACGTCATCCAATCCGGTATAGAACCCTTCCAATAACAAATTGGTCTGGAAATGACCGATATTCGCCGTCCAGTCAATGGAGCCGCTGATGCTGTTGGAATGCTCCGGTTTCAGCCCTTCCGCCAACTTGATAAGCACGCCCTCACCTCCTACTGCGGTAACATGCAAATCCTCATCGTATGCCTGCGGCGCACGGAAACCGGTAGACCAGGTAATACGTGCCTGTAGTTTGTCACTCGGTTTGTAGAGCAGGTTCAGACGGGGGCTGAAGATAGGATTGTCAATCAGGTTATGGTCATCCAGACGGAACCCGGCCAGGAATACAAACTGATTCATTTTCCATTCGTTCTGCACAAAAGCGCTGGCAATACGCACATCCTGTTTCATATCACGGTGATAACCGGTCATAACATCGTGCAGGGAGTTGTTCTGATACTCCAACCCGGCGGTAAAAGTAGCAGGAGAGAATAAAACTTTCTCAAAATTACCCACATACATGCCACCTGCCACCCAAGTCAGGTCTTTCGTCTTTCCGTATGCATTCGCATCCTGTTGCGCACCATAATAACTGTTACGGTCGGTATGCTGGATGGAAGAATAGAAAGAAAGCTTATGCTTGTATTCTTTCCAAAACAGATCATAACTCAATCCGCCACTATTGATGACATGCTTGGTCTGTTCGGTGATATCCGTTTCGTGCGGCTGCAAATCAAATTTATTCCCTCCGCGACGGAACTCATTCGTGGTATGATATTCCAGACTGATACGGCTGAACTGCGTAGGACGGTAATAGGTACGCAGCCCGAACGTATTCATGTTCAGCTTTCCCAACTCCGAGAAACCGTCCCCGTCCGCATCATACGGATTACGGTTCCGATAAGACTGATACAAAGCGATGCCATATGTATTGTCTTTTGACACCAAAGAGGCGTTGGCTCCCATATACTGTTCCCACACCTTGCCGTTCATATTGGACATTGTTGAAGAAACTTGAAATGAATTGTTGATGGGGTCTTTCGTGATGATATTGATGGTTCCGCCCACTGCATTAGCACCAAACAAGGCCGACCCTCCTCCGCGGACAACCTCTACACGCTCTATCATATTCACCGGAATCTGCTCCAAGCCATATACACCGGACAGAGCACTGACTACCGGACGGCTATTGATAAGAATTTGCGAATAAGGTCCTTCCAGCCCATTGATACGTACTTGAGGGAAGCCGCAGTTCTGGCAGTTGTTCTCCACACGCAGCCCCGACTGGTAATTCAAGGATTTAGCCAAATCGGTAGAGTTCACCGATTCGAACAGCTTGGCATTCATCACATTGACTACCACCGGAGCCACCTTGCGACTTGTCTCATTGCGATTGGCCGATACAACCACCTCGTCCGTCATAATACTTTCATCACTCATCAAAAAATGAACATCTACCGTGAAGTCGTTACTGACGGTCACTTTCTTTTCCTGTGTCTCATAGCCCAGTAACTGAACCCTCAATGTGTACTTTCCTGCCGGAACCTTCTTGAAACGGAACTCACCGTCCTCGTTACTCACCGTACCCTGCCCGGTTTCCACAATCAATATGGCAGCATACGGAAGGCTGTTCTCCGTGCCTTTTTCCACTACATGACCTGAAATCACATTGCCTTCCTTCACAGGATTTACATCTTCTGCATACGCATTGATACCCGCACCCATCACCATGAGCACGAGTAACAGAATATATTGTTTCATCTATTTTTTTTCTATTACTAAAATGTTTCGGTTTATTCAATAAAGAATGTGTGTAGCCCTATGGCAAAAACACATTCCCATCTGTTAAAGGGATTGTCCGAATGTATTCCATCAACAGATATACCTTTGTTTCAGCAATGAAAAGGAGGAGCGCGCAAATGGATACATTGCGCGCAAAGCGCTTTCGCGCGGAAAGTATTTATCTTATATTCCAAAACATACAACAAAGGACGGAATACAGTCATCTCGGCCTGAACCTCGGCCTCCAAAGTATGAATAGTGCTCAGATGAGCAATAGAAATAACCTGTCCTGTGGTATGCGTATGGTGTTTGCCGGACGAAGGATGAGAGTGCACAATCATCACCCCGTTCACAATATGAACGTGGGTAAACAAGGTGATGCTTACCTGATACGTTAAAAACAGCGTCAGCAGTAATAACGGGGCTATTATGTACCTTCTCTTGCTCAACTATTATTTCTTTTCCTCGCCAAACAGCAATTGATAGTCTTTTTTTGCGGCAGGCACAGTCCATTCCTCCGGAATAAACTTCCACTGGTGCATGGCATGAGGATGCAGCACTTTTTCCTGCTCAATATATTGCATCAGATAATAACGCAAATCCTTATCGGTTGCAAAAATAATACGTTTTGCCAAATCTTCCTTGGAAATTCCTGCTCCAAGGGTCAATAAATCTCCGCCACCGTTCCCACGGTAAGAATTCAAAGCCACTTTATAAACCTTATCCATACTGAAGGGAGTCCCGTCCGACATGCTTTGAATCGTGATTTTCTCTCCTGCCGGCTTGGTCACGTCCACCGTATAATTAATACCTGCGGCAGAATCAAAGTTAAAGCTGAAATTCTTGAAATTAGCACGCTTTCCCTCCTCTACCGGCTCCTTGAAAAGCATCAGGTGGTCCTCGGGACTCTTCATCTGATTAGTCCAGATGGCGTATGCCATTTCCAGGAAATCTTTAATTTCCTTGCCCGAGAGTTCCATCACATACAGCATGTTCTCGTACTTGTACAAATTAAACATATCACTCACATAGATGTCTCCTTCTTTAATCTCTGCCCGGAAGGACAACGGAGCACAGAAGGACACTTCAGCACCCGAAATTTCCAATTGCAACTGATGAATCAGGTCTATGAAAGGAGAAGAACCGAAATAAGCATCCTTCGCTGTGATGGTACGTGAAATAGTACCGATTTTACGGGATACGAAGTCATTTACAGCCTTATATTGAGGAGCGAATTTATCCATAAACTCCTGGCTGACAGGATACTTGTTCATATCCGCCAATCTGCCCTCCACCGACTTCGCCACCACTTTCCCGTCTTTCTTTGTTACGGTCAGGGTCACATCCGAAACCACATTGGCATTGTTTGCCGGATCAATGACCAACACACTGTCTCCTGCCACATTCTGCACCTTTACACATTCCCTTGTATGGTCGTGCCCCATCAGCACCACATCAAAGCCCGGGACCCGTTTGGCAACATCCATAGAGGCATCTTCCACCACCTGTCCCAACACGTTGCCCGACTTTCCGGCATGAAACAATCCCACAATGACATCGGGGTTCTCTTTTTCCTTTATAATCTTCACCCACTTACGTGCGCAGGGCTCCATTTCCTCAAAATGCAGGCCACTCCATAACTTCTCCGGCAACCATGAAGGAATGGCCGGAGTAATCATACCCAGAACCGCTATCCTCACTCCGTCACGCTCCAACACCTCGTAGGGTTTCAGATAAGGTTTTCCGGTGGCATTGTCTATAATGTTAGCCCCCAGTACCGGAAAATCGCACTGTTTTATCCAACGGTCGTACACCGCATGCCCGGTCTCTACGTCATGATTACCCATATTGCCTACCACACATCCCATATAATTCATCATATCCGCCGCCACATGGGTAGACACGGTATCCATAAAATTATAATAGTAAGCTGTAGGCTGACCTTGCAGGATATCCCCATTATCCATCAACAGGCAATTATCCCCATATTTCTCACGCTGCTCTTTCACAAAGGAATGAACACGGGCAAGACTTCCACTCCATTCTTTCCGTTCGATAAAGTTATACGGAAAGAAATTCCCGTGCACATCACTGGTTTCTATAATCTTGATAACCACTTCTTTCTGATTATTGGATGCAGACACCTGCATACCCGCCCACAACAGCAGGGCGCTGATACATATTCTATATTTCATATCTCTATTCTTTTTCTTTTTTAGTTAAAGGATGCGTGAATACAAACCGGGCGCCTTCGGTATAATCCTTGTCCACCCATATCTTACCTCCCAAATTCTCGACTATCAGCCTGCTGATGGCCAATCCCAGCCCTGTACCTTGGGAATATTCATTCAATTTCTCGAAACGTTCAAAAACCCTGTCGCTCTTATCGGACGGAATACCGCAACCGGTATCCGACACAGACAATTCCAACTGTTGATGCTGTTTGTCTATGGCAATCGCCAATTTAATAGAACCGGACGGGGTAAATTTAGCGGCATTGGACAACAAATTAATCAATACTTGCTTCAGGCGCTGGGCATCCGTCTTGATAACCAGCGAAGCTACAGGAGTTTCGAACAGAAACAAAGCGCTGGTCTTGCGTCCATACTCCGCTGTAGACAAAGCCGTCTGACACAACTCTACTACATCACATTCCTCCCATACGAATTTTATTTTTCCGGATTCCATGCGCGAGATGTCCAGAATATCATTTATGAGGTGCAACAACAAATCGGAATTCTTCTGAATGATATCACAATACTGCGCCTTCTCGGCAGGAGAGGAATCATCACTGACCAACACGCTGGAAAATCCCACAATAGCATTCAACGGAGTGCGTATCTCGTGGCTCATATTGGCCAGAAAAGCTGTCTTCAGCCTGTTGGATTCTTCCGCTTTCTCCTTGGCTACCAACAACTCCTCGCCAGACACTTCCAGATGATGTTTCAAGTGGTTGATACGGATAATATAATATATGGCTATCAAGAAACAGGCTATCAGGAACATGAACGCCGAAACAACCCCTATGACCCAATATTTATACTGCTCATAAAGCGAAGGAGTCTTGTTCACCAACACCGCTCCCTGAGGAAGATTCAATGAATCCAATTTGAATTCATGCAAACGCTTTATATCAAAAGTATAGTTTCCGGGAATAGTCACCAAGTCCACCCCTTCTCTATCTCCTTTATCCAAAAAATCATAAGTAACCGCGCCTATATTCTTTCCTACCGCATGGTATTCGGGAGTATATCCTCCCAATGCCCAATGTCCCAATCCCACAGATGCGATAGTAAACACAGGCAGGGTAGGATTCGCATCACGCAGCATATAAGTCGTATTACCAATAACATAACTCTCCGTACAGTCCACACGCCATGTTCCCAACAATACACACGTATTTTGAGGCAATCTGCGCATCCTTTCACTCACTTCCATAAAGGTTTCCGTACGACCGTCCAGCCAAATCGTCTCTAAATCAGGGTACTTCTCCATCTCCTTTTTAACCAAGGCTTGCATAGACAGCCCGCCATAGGTATTATCCGATATAAATGCCACACGGCGCATATCAGGATAAAAGCGACGCATCAACTCTATGTTTTTATCGACATCATATTCATATACATAACCGGCAACAATATTATAATCGCCGAAATCCGTATAAATATTCTTACTTTCAGGTTCCCATACCCGTGTGTCGATACTATCATCAGGCAATACCAGTCCGTTGACACTGACCATACCACAGATGGACGGAGTCTTTTTAGCTATCTCCGTGTCTTGTGAAATATAAGCCGACCATGCCTCCTGCCCCAGCAATATAACCAGTGACGGACGGTTTTTCCCTTTATACTTACCAAGGATGGAGGCCATACGCGATTTCCACAGATAAGCCTCGGACAAATTCTTGCAGTTCATACTCTCTATGATCGGAGTATACTTGCCGCCACGCTGTCGGTATTCATCCATAAAAGCAGACAGGTTGTCAGAAATACTACGAGTTTCGGGGTTATAAGAAGTGACAATAAGGATAGGCCCTTCCGGGGTTGTTTCCGCCTTCACAGGACACAGAGCAACCACAGGAAGCAGCAGGACTAATAGCATAAAAAACCTGAATATGATTGCCAATCCCCTCATTTCCTTTAGAATAATTTCTAAAAATTCGCTGCAAAGATAATAAAATAAAAACAGAACACAACCAATTGGCATGTATTTTGTTTCCCTTAAAGCAGATGAAATTTAACAAATATATAATATGGCTTACATAGACTATTACAAAGTATTGGGAGTGGACAAAAGCGCCACCCAAGATGATATCAAGAAGGCTTTCCGTAAGCTGGCCCGCAAATACCATCCTGACCTGAATCCGAATGACCCTGGGGCCAAAGATAAGTTTCAGGAGATAAATGAAGCCAACGAAGTACTGAGTGACCCGGAAAAACGTAAGAAATACGACGAATACGGTGAACACTGGAAACATGCCGACGAATTTGAAAAACAAAAGCAACAATATGGAGGAGCCGGTGGATTCGGAGGATTTGGTGGAGCCGGAAGCGGATTCGGTACGGACGGTAACGGCAGTTACTGGTATTCCGGCAATGGAGGAGAAGAATTCAGCGGTGCACATTTCGGTGGCAGCACAGGTGGCTTCTCTGATTTCTTTGAAGAACTGTTCGGACATCGTGGCGGTGCAAACGGCGGACGAAGTGCCGGATTCCGTGGACAGGACTATAATGCTGAATTACAACTTTCATTGCGTGAAGCCGCCGAAACACACAAACAAGTGCTTAATGTAAACGGAAAGAACATACGTATCACTGTTCCGGCAGGTATAGCCAACGGACAGACTATCAAATTGCGTGGTCATGGTGCACCGGGAGTAAACGGTGGTCCTGCAGGCGATCTGTACATCACCTTTATCATTCCAGACGATCCTGTATTCAAACGTCTGGGGAATGATTTATATATCAATGCTCCGCTTAGCCTCTACACCGCCGTACTGGGTGGTGAAGAAACCGTGGACACACTGAACGGCAAGGTAAAACTGAAAGTAAAACCTGAAACCCAGAACGGAACCAAAGTCCGTTTGAAAGGCAAAGGCTTTCCTGTTTACAAGGAAGAAGGCAAATTTGGCGATCTGATAGTAACTTATAATGTCACCATTCCTAGCAACCTTACCGAACATCAGAAAGAGTTGTTCCGCCAATTAAAAGATAGTAGCAATTAAAAAAAGAGAAGGATTATGCAGAGCGATTTAATTATTATCAACGATTTTTGCGACCGTTGCCATGTGGACCCGTCGTTCATTACGGAACTGGAAGAAGACGGACTGATCGAAGTCCGGGTGATTGACGAGGAACGCTACCTCCCCGCATCCCAACTAGCGGAGCTGGAGCGTTACACGCATTTATATTATGACTTATCCATCAATATTGCAGGAATCGACGCCATCCACCACATGCTGGAACGTATAGAACTTTTGCAACAGGAAGTGCGTTCATTGAGAAACGAATTGGGATTCTACCGCTAAATTCCGTGTCCGGAGAGGGAAAGTGAAAACAGCACCCACTTCTCTTTCCGGCACAGTTCATTTATTTTAAATATTCTTCCTGTTTTTACCGTTGTTTCTATACAATAAGCAGGAGTGCCGAACCAAGCATCACTGATTTTCTCCTCTTTATTATATATACCAAGAAAAAGTAATGGGCTGTTCCGCTCTTTCTTTGTTTTTTCATTTATTTTCTTACTTTTTTCCGCTTTATTATCCTACGTTTAACCTAAAATCGCTATCTTTGTAAACTTAAAAGCAGCCGGCCGGTCTGCCGCTGACGTCGCAAGGCGAAAGAGGAAAGTCCGGGCAACGCAGAGCATCCTACTTCCTAACAGAAAGCCATCTGCGAAGGTGGAGTAACGTAGAAGAAAACAACCGCCACAATTCCTACGGGAAACGGGGTAAGGGTGAGAAGGTGGGGTAAGAGCCCACCAGCCGCATGGTGACATGACGGGCTGTACGTCTTAGGAGTTGTAAGGTCATGTAAACCGACATTATGAGGGTTGCTCGCCCCACGTCGGAGGGTAGACCGCTAGAGCCTGTTGGTGACAACAGGCGTAGATAAATGGCAGGCACTTCGCCGCAAGGCGAGGAACAGAACCCGGCTTACAGGCCGGCTGCTTTTTTTCATATATCCTAATAAAGAGCTTATGAGTACCATGAACAAGGAAAAACTGAAAGGTCTGCAATCGTTTCTCAAAGATGATATATGGCGAGTGACAGAAGACGAGGTTAGCAAATCCCGAGGAATACTCTATAATGCAATAAAAATCGCCACTCTTTCTATTCGTGAGTTCACTCAGGGACGTATTTTGAATAAAGCATCCGCACTGACATACAGCACCCTGCTTTCTATCATTCCCATTTTGGCCATTCTATTCGCCATCGCACGTGGATTTGGTTTCTCCAACCTGCTGGAAACCCAGTTCCGTAGCGGTCTTGAAGGACAGAGTGCGGCTGCCGAAACCATTCTCGGCCTGATTGACTCTTATCTGGTGCACGCCAAAAGCGGGGTTTTTATCGGAGTGGGTCTGGTAATGTTGTTCTGGACCATTTTGAGCCTAACCTATAACATAGAACGTACCTTCAATTATATATGGCAAGTGAAGAAACCCCGTACGCTGTATCGCAAAATGACGGATTATTTCTCCATCCTGCTCTTGTTACCCCTACTTATCGTACTTTCCAGTGGTCTTACCATCTTTATGTCCACCATGGTGAAAAACATGGAGGACTTCGTATTACTGGCACCCCTGATGAAATTTCTGGTACGCCTGGTTCCTTTCATCCTGACTTGGGCCATGTTCACGGGGCTGTTCGTCTTTATGCCCAATACTAAAGTGAAACTGAAATATGCCATCATTCCGGGTATCATCGCAGGCACTGCCTTTCAGGCTTTTCAATACTTGTATATCGGCAGTCAGATATGGGTATCAAGATACAATGCAATCTATGGTAGTTTCGCCGCTATTCCAATGTTCTTGTTATGGGCGCAAATTTCATGGGGAATCTGCCTGTATGGCGCAGAGCTTTGCTATGTGGCACAGAATCTTCGCAACTACAGCTTCAGCAAAGAGACGGCAAATATCAGCCGCCGTTATCACGACTTTCTGTGCATCCTCATCATGTCTCTGATATGCAAACGATTTGAAACGGAAGAGACTCCTTATACCGCCGAGACACTCAGCGACGAACATAAAATCCCGATAAGACTCACTAAGAAAATCCTATACGAACTACAGGACATGCACATGGTTTACGAAACTTCTATGGACGGTGACGATGAAAGCATAGGCTATTTGCCGTCAGTAGATATCAACCGGATGAACGTGGCTATGCTGCTGAACAGACTGGACATAGCCGGAACAGAAGCCTTCAAAATAGACCGGGAACGATATAGCGGTCCTTGGGAGGCATTGACCAATGCCCGCGAAGAATATTATAAAAGCACCAGTAAGATATTGCTAAAAGATTTATAATTCTGATATTTGTTTTACCACAGATTGCACAGATTCTTTTTTTGTTCAAAAGCCGATGCGGATAATTCCGGATTTCCACAAAGAACCTTTTTTTCATCTTTAACAATCATCTGTGCAACCTGCGGTGAAAGAATCAGGAGAACTGCATCATGCGGCTTAAATATTTGCCGATGATATCAAACTCTATATTCACAATGCTTCCCACTTTAAAAGTATGGAAATTGGTATGTTCGTAAGTATAAGGAATAATGGCAACCTGGAAAGTATCCTCCGTAGGGTTACAAACGGTCAGACTCACACCGTTCACCGTAACCGAGCCTTTGTCCACCGTGATGTAACCGCGCTTCGCCATTTCCTTGTCAAACGCATATCTGAAAGTAAAATACCAGCTCCCTTCAGCATCCTTTATATCCATACATTCGGCAGTCTGATCCACATGCCCTTGCACAATATGACC
This sequence comes from Phocaeicola sp. RTP21198st1_B8_RTP21198_201120, assembly GCF_040929485.1. Taxonomy (NCBI): domain Bacteria; kingdom Pseudomonadati; phylum Bacteroidota; class Bacteroidia; order Bacteroidales; family Bacteroidaceae; genus Phocaeicola; species Phocaeicola sp. RTP21198st1_B8_RTP21198_201120. The sequence goes on from NZ_JBCOCI010000005.1 coordinate 53,500, forward strand.
GTCCAGCCGCCCGTTCATCATCATACTGCGTTCCACATTCACTTTATCTCCCACTTTCAACAAGCCGATGTTGGAACGCTCTATCGTTTCTTTCATGGCGGTAACCGTGTACGTGCCATCCTGCAAACTGACAACAGTCAGGCACACGCCGTTATGAGAGATACTCTGGTCTATTTTCAGTTCGTCCACAAACGAACATTTCAAGGTGAGGTGCAGATTTTCCTGCTCCTTTACAATACGCACCACCTCCGCATATTCTTCTACAATCCCTGAGAACATAAGTTTTAGTCTTTAATTAAGTTTCGAGAACAAAGATAGAACAAAAAACACAAATATTCGAAACTTACCGACTATTAATGATAAATGACCGGCAATTCGTCACTAACTTACCTTTTTTACATATTCAGAACAAAAATAGACTGTCCAATTCTTTTTTATTATATATTTGCACTTTATACTTTGCAAACTTATTAAAAACAAACCATGGACAGCACAAAGATTGTTGGTGAAAAAATAAAATCACTACGTGAAACAAAAGAAATCAGTGTAGCCGAACTGGCCGTACGCTCAGGCCTTGCCGAAGAACAAATAGAACGAATAGAGAATAATGTAGATCTTCCTTCATTGGCTCCCCTCATCAAGATAGCCCGTGCGTTAGGGGTACGTCTGGGCACTTTTCTGGACGACCAGGAAGAACAAGGAGCAGTAATCTGCCGGAAACAAGAGAGTGAGGATACCATCAGTTTCTCGAACAATGCAATGGACCTGCGTACACATATGCGCTACCACTCACTGTCAAAATCAAAAGCGGACAGGCATATGGAACCATTCATCGTGGACGTAGAACCGACAGAGGAAACCCACTTCTCGCTCTCCTCGCATGAAGGCGAAGAGTTTATCTATGTCATGGAAGGCACCATCGAAGTATGCCATGGTAAAAAATGCCATCTGATCAAAGCCGGAGACAGTATTTATTATGATTCTATTGTTCCGCACCACGTACACGGATATCAAGGACAAGCCGCCAAAATATTGGCCGTTATCTATACCCCTATTTGATTTATGATGGAATTAAGCACAAGAACCCTTGGTGACTGGCTTGAACATTGGGCCCTCACCACCCCCAATAAAGAATATATCGTATATTCCGACCGTAATCTGCGTTTCACCTGGAAACAATTTAACGAACGTGTAGACCACATGGCCAAAGGACTGCTAGCCATCGGCGTGAAGCGGGGAACCCATGTAGGAATCTGGGCGGGTAATGTGCCCGACTGGCTGACCTTTCTGTACGCTTGCGCCAAAATCGGTGCCGTGGCCGTAACAGTAAATACCAACTACAAACAGGCAGAACTGGAATACCTCTGCCAGAACTCGGACATGCACACGCTGTGTATCGTAAACGGAGACCGTGGCAATGACGACTATGTAAATATGGTCTACGCCATGCTGCCCGAACTAAAGACCAGCCAGCGCGGATATCTGAAGAGCAAACGCTTCCCCTGCATGAAGAACGTGATTTACATCGGCCCCGAGAAATACCGGGGTATGTACAACACCGCCGAGATTCTGCTTCTGGGATGCAACATAGACGATGACGAGCTGCTGGAAGCGAAAGCGAAGGTGGACTGCCACGACACAGTGAACATGCAGTACACTTCGGGCACGACCGGTTTCCCCAAAGGAGTCATGCTCACCCATTACAACATCAGCAATAACGGTTTCCTGACGGGCGAGCACATGAAATTCACTTCCGATGACAAACTATGTGTCTGCGTACCCCTGTTCCATTGCTTCGGAGTGGTGTTAGCCACCATGAACTGCCTTACACACGGGTGTACGCAGGTAATGGTGGAACGCTTTGACCCACTGCTGGTACTTGCCTCCGTCCACAAGGAACGCTGCACGGCCTTATACGGGGTTCCTACCATGTTCATTGCCGAGCTGAACCATCCCATGTTTGATATGTTCGATATGTCCAGTCTGCGTACCGGCATTATGGCAGGCTCACTCTGTCCGGTAGAACTGATGAAACGTGTAGAAGAGAAAATGTTTATGAAGGTCACCAGTGTATACGGGCTTACAGAAGCTTCTCCCGGCATGACAGCCTCCCGCATCGACGATTCGTTTGATGTACGCTGCAACACAGTGGGCCGTGATTTCGAGTTTACGGAAGTAAAAGTGATCGATCCGGAAACAGGCGAAGAATGTCCCATAGGCGTACAAGGCGAGATGTGCAACAAAGGGTATAACACCATGAAGGGGTATTACAAAAACCCCGAAGCAACCGCCGAAGTGATAGACCGGAACGGCTTTCTCCACTCAGGGGATTTGGGAGTGAAAGACGAAGAAGGTAATTATCGTATCACAGGAAGAATAAAAGACATGATTATCCGTGGCGGAGAGAATATCTATCCACGGGAAATAGAAGAGTTCCTGTATCAGATGGAAGGAATAAAAGATGTACAGGTAGCCGGTATCCCCTCCAAGAAATACGGAGAAGCGGTAGGCGCATTCATCATCTTGCACGAAGGGGTGGAAATGAACGAATTCGATGTACGTGACTTTTGCGATGGCAAGATAGCCCGTTACAAAATTCCTAAATATATCTTCTTTGTTGATGAGTTCCCTATGACGGGCAGCGGAAAGATACAGAAATTCAAGTTAAAGGATGTGGGATTGGAGTTATGCCGGAAACAAGGCATCGAGATTATTTAATTCAGCCTTCTCCTTGCATTAAAGAGCAGAATTAAGTTACACAATCACGGAGAGGAATACATTGCACGGATTCTTCTCTGTGGTTCTGTATTGGGTATCGGAACCGGACAGCAGATGTAAGCCTCACGTTATTCCATAAAAAAAGGAGCAACGCCTTGCTCCAACCTTTTGTTAACCTTAAATCTAATACTATGAAAAACACACATACAAATATACGCACTTTCCTGCTATCTGCAAATTTAAGGAAGCGTTAAGGAGAAATTATAGTATTGTTTAATAAAAGCAACAAATCCTTTAACATTTCAAGTTAATGCGAATGGTTTCTTTTAACAAAACAAAAAGGCTGTCCCGTAAGGAACAACCTTTCTATATTTTTTATAGTAGACGCTTCTACTTCAGATGCAACTACTTCTCTCAAGCCGATTGCAATCTTCAACCTTTAATCTAATACTATGAAAAACACATTTATATAACACGGTGGCAACAAGAATTGTTCAACCGCAAGTCATTAATAAATGTTTAAATCCCTAACTATACCTTTTCTTCCTTTGGCAAGACCGAATGCCAAGGAATTCCGTCTACAGTAGAAAGGTCCTTGCCAGACTCTATCAAACCACTGATTACATAATCTCTGGCAGTAGGATTCTGGAACGGATACAATCCAAACTCGGGAAGAACAGAAACAAAATGCTCCATGATTTCCGCCTGGATAGATTCATAACTAGGCCAGTTCTTATTGGCCGAGAAACAATAAATTTGTACAGGCAGACCATTCTCCGTAGGAGCCAACGTGCGTACCATCAGCAACAGGTCCTTACTGATAAAAGGATGGCGCTTCAGATAGAGAGTCATATAAGCACGAAGCAGCCCTACATTCGTATCAATGGTTCCATTTACCAATCCGGCCGGATTGTCAGTATTCGCTACCTTTCCTTCGGCCGCCTGTTTCTGCTTTTCTGTGATAAAGTCGGCCAAATCAGCATCAAACTTCTTCATTTTCTCCAAAAATTCAGGAGTACAGGGTTGTATGTAATCCAGTTTCAACGCATACTCGCGCATAATACGCCGTCCGCCCGATTCAGTCATCCCACGCCAATTGATAAATGAACCGGAAACTAATGAATAAGGAGGTATAGTGACAATAGTATTATCGAAATTCTGAACCTTCACAATGTTCAGAGTGATATCCATCACCACCCCATTCACATTATTCTGAGCCATCTCAATCCAATCGCCGATATGCACCATATCATTCTCGGAAAGCAGCACCCCCGCCACAAAGCCAAGGATGGTATCTTTGAAAATCAACATCAGCACGGCAGCAAAAGCACCCAGTCCGGTAATCAGATTGAGAGGCGACTTATTAATCAATATAGAAATGATGACAATGATGGCAATACACGAAAAAATCACTTGAAAGATTTGTATGAAACCTTTCATCGGACGATTCTGTAACTGCTCCTTGTTCATCAGCACATTACCCACCGAATTTAACACGGCATTGACCGAAAACAACAAAGCGATAAATAAATAAATCCAAGTGATTTTTTCACTGGCAGTAAACCAAGTAGAACGATAATCGAACGCAAACGGCAACAAAGCGGATATAATAAGCGGCGGAATGACCGCAGACATTTTCCGCAAAGCATTGTATTCTATCAGCGAACTTAAAAAACTGATATTTTTATATTTCAACACCTTCCGTGTGAAACGCACAGATAAATAATGAAATACAGCTCCTACAGCAAAAGCAATAACTACAATCAGGATCAAGAAAATAATCTCATCCAGTTCATTCAACCTATCGCGCGGGATGCCTATCCATGATAGAAAACTCTTAATCCAAGTCAATAAAATTCGGGCAAATTCATTTGTATTCATAATTATCGTCTTTTTTACTTATAGAACCATCTATAAAAACATTTGTTTAGTTGAGGGATGAAAAATCCTCCCCAGTCTGTACGAAAACAGTTTCCTGCTTTCCTTTTACTCTGTCATTCCAGCGTAACAAGACTTTCTCAAGGAATCGGCGAAGTGAACCAAGAAGTCAAACAAATCTATTTATTGAATATACCATCTTTCGCACTGGCTGTAGACGGCACCCCAACATAACCTCCCAAATTACAATTAGAAACCCCAATTGTCTTCGTATTCGAAAAACTAAGACCTATCCCTGCTTTATCCACATCCACGTTATCAAAAGTCACATTATAAATAGGCTTTGCCTCTGTACCTTGAAGCACCAATGCAGCTACATTCACCTTTTTGCATTTCAAATCCTTTACATAAATATCATGCACCTCAGTAAAATGATGGTTATCCATCCCCTCGCCTGCATACATGGAAGTTACATAAAAAAGATCCTCCACTTCACCAAACTCACAATTATTCACATAAATATCACGAATAAAACCTCCGCGGTCCGGATTCGTCTTGATAAAAATACCTCGTTTACAATAGCCTCCGTAAGTGCAATTCTCTACGAAAACATGCTGTATTCCCGATGACATCTCACTGCCCAACACCACACCATGAAGCCCTTTGAACTTACAGTTACGAATAATAATATTTTCCGAAGGACAACTGGTTTTCCATCCGTCATTATCCCGTCCGCATTTAATGGCCACATTGTCATCTCCATTATTAAATTCAATATTTTCAATCAGCAAATTACGGGTGTACTCAGGGTCGATGCCATCATTGTTGACCAATTTTGCATCATAACGTATGCCACGGCAGATAATATTCTCCGATTTCAGTAAATGAATACACCAGAAAGGCGCATTCGTAATAAACACATCCTCAATTGTAATATTCTTACAATCAAAGAATTGCACCAGATGCGGACGCAACCAATACCCCTCACCGAAGTTCCGTTCGGCTACCGGCACTTCTTTATGATTCATTTCACGACTAAGCTGCTGCCCTATCTTCTGCTTACTTTTCCAAGTGGCAAAAGTAGTCCCCGCATTTCCATCTATCACTCCTTTGCCGATGATGGAAACATTTTCCAACTGATATCCATAAATAAAAGGACTGTAATTCTGAAGGAAAGTTCCTTCCCAACTGGTTTTCACCAGAGGGAGATAAAAAGCCGGTTCAGATGAAAATTTCAAGGTCGCCCCTTCCTGAAGTTCCAAACATACATTACTTACAAAATGAATAGGACCATTCAAAAGATATTCCCCTGCGGGAACCACAATATGTGCTCCTCCCATATGGGCAGCACGCTTCATCGCTTTATCAAATGCAGGTTTACAATCTTTTTTCCCATCTCCTTTCGCACCAAACGAAATAAGTGAAATCTGCTTTTTCGGACGAACGGCTCCTGTAATTTGTGCTAAAATAGCATCACGTTTGGCTGTACGGAGCACATCGTCAATAGCCAAACAAGGATGAAAAGCCCATAGTGCCCATATTATCACCAATAGGCTTTTGTACTTTTGTGTTGTCATAGTCGGTAGTTGTTTTATTTATGATTTTCAGACAAGCCTGACAAAGAAAATGTTCTTTCCTTGGGGCATCCGGACCAAAAGTACAAATATATTCTGATGTAAAAGAGGAAAATATGACGAATGAGTGGGATTTTTTGTTCAGAAAAGAAGAAAGTTCCGTTTCTAAGGGATAGTAGAAATTTAACGGGAACTACTTCTTATTTTCCGGTTCATACCTTTCTTTAGATTCAGTATATACATCTTCTGCATGCAAAAAGGGTTAACATGACTTTTTAACCGGTTCAATCTTTCCGCTGCCGTGAGGTCCAAAGGACGAAGAAACTGAGAAAAAGTAATAACCCGCCATCGGAATTAAATAACAATGTATCGCATCCATCCCTGTTGCATAAGCCTTTTCTCTTTCCAGGTTAAACCTTTTTATACGGATGTATTCTATCTCCATAGCCCTTGGAGTTATCTCCATAAGCTTTGGAGTTATCTCCAAAGGCTATGGAGTTAACTCCAAAGGCTTGCGGAGATAGAACAAGCAGGAAGAAAACCCTTAACTATCCAATGGGAAAGGTTTAGAGATATGGACAAGATCTTTTCCATAGCCCTGCTTTTAGATGAATCCTTTTTAAATATTTCCATAAAAAAAGCTGTACCCCCCGAAAGAGATACAGTTTCTTTATGTGATTCCGTTGCGATTCGAACGCAAGACCCACGCCTTAGAAGGGCGTTGCTCTATCCAGCTGAGCTACGGAACCATCCTTAATTGCGAGTGCAAAGGTACGGTTTTTATTGAAATTACCAAAAGAATCCGTAACTTTTTTTGCATTAACAACCTATTTTTTTCTATTCAACATCCAAGCGAAAGGTAAATAGCAACAAATATGAAAAACGTAAGACACTATATATGAATCTATTCCAACCCATTCCACCAAATTCGTATACATCAATGAGGAAAAGAACTGAACTATAAAAAAAAGCACCACAAAGTAATCGGCAAAACGAGAAAAGAGACAGGACATCCCTCTTATTATATCCTTATCATCCCGAAAACGTCCCGATGCATAGCCGAAAGCCATACCCGATAATCCCACACCAAACGAAATGAGATAATAAATCCCTTTTTGAAACGGAGAATTCGTGAGAGATCCCGTCACGCTACGCAACATAGTCCATGGGGCAAAAGTGGTGCCAATAATCATTATGATATAAACAAGCAGCATACAACCTGCCAATATCAACGCACGCTTTTCCTTACGGGAAATGGGCTTTCCTCTTTTCACTATTCTCCCCAACGTGCCCCATACCCCGGAATGAACCGTAATGCCGAACCCTAAAAAAAGCATCATTACTATGCCCAATGCCGGTGTCTGGACAAAATTCCCCATAGCATGCCTCAATTCCCACCGGATTCCTTCGGGGCTGAGCAGGCTTTGCACCTTCCCCAGCCCATAAATACTTCCTATCCATGAGAACAAGGCTACAGCTACTGTCAGCAGAAAAAATACAGTAGCGGTATGAGGGAAATAATATTTACTCTTCATCCGGTTCCAAATTATCAATATCAAGAATCCGCAACTCGAAAGCACGGGTCACCAAGCGACAGGCATTGACACCATTTCTTTCATCCAATGTGAACAAACGGTTTATTAATTCATTCTGACGTTTCTCTATGGACTTGACCCCGAAAGGCATCCCTTTCAGATTAGTAATCATTTCTTTGGTATACCCCAAGGCCAGATGGCGAAGCAAACGCTCATCATATTCATCAATATCATAATCGATGACAGCTTCCTGCCTACGCTGCTCCTGAGCCACCGACTGCTTGAAACGTGCCACTATTTTCTCCAGAATGGGATAATTGAAAACCAGTCTCTTACCATCCATCACCGCCTGTACATCTGTGGCAGTCAGCAACTCTCCCGTCTTCAGGATTATACCATCCGCACCCGCATTCAGCGCATCCACCCATAACTTTTCGTTCAACACCTCACCAGTGAAAATCAGCACCTTCATATCCGGATAGTTCTTCCGTAAAGAAGAACAGATTTCCACACCGATGGTAGTCGATCCCCCCAAGCCCAAGTCCAATAAAACCATATCGGGCAACTGCACTTTCAGCAATTCCCAAAACTCATTCTCAGTCATGGCCGTTCCGATGACTTCCGCATTTGGAATTTCGTGTCTGAATATCTCTTCCGTTCCTTTTAATTCCAGTTTGACATCCTCTACAATGATGACTTTAAATCTATTATTCTCCATAATATGCATTGTTTTTTTACATTCTACATTCAACGGGCAGGCAGGGTGAACCATACGGTGAACCCTCCCTCAGCGGCAGGCTGCGCATTGATACGGCAACCGCGTCTTCCGGCAAATTCATCATGGTCACGAATCACCTGCTTACAAATAAGGTATTCCGTACCGGTCAGAACTCCTTCCTGCCCCTGCTTCATACGAGACAGATGTGGGTAGAACAACAAGTTCAACTCTTCCTGCGACTTTTCGCGACGCGTATCGCGGAAATCAAACCGCACAAAATCCTTATCCTTATAAATACACAATTCCAAAAGGCCATCCACCTCGTATGATAGCGCTTCATCTATCAGATTCTCCAACATAAACTTCAGCTGAATGACATCTCCCAGTACGGAAACATGTTCCACCTCCGTCCTCAGTTCTACCCGATGCGGCATACGTTTTCCAGCACGTTTTATATACCGTGCCGCATAATCGGCCAGCTCGCCGGCTTTCACAACACCTCTGCGGAAAGTAATTTCTTCCAACTGACGTGCGGCGCATGAACTCAGCAAAGTAAATATATCCTTATAATAACTGATCAACTCACCAATCGTCTCTACTTGCACAGCTTCGTTTTCTCCTGCCTGACGGGTGTTCAACCTGTCGATAATCTGTTTTATCCGGTTAGGATAATAGATTGTCTCATGCTTAATGGTTGACAAGCAATTGTCCAATACCAAATTTTGCACATGCAACTGGTTTTCCTCCCGTATAGCTCGGCGCGCATCATCCTGCGCACTTTCTATATCCCGATATTTCTGTGCCATCAGTACCACTGCATTATATACAATGATGGCTACATATCCGGCCACAAGCTCCAACATCAAGCGGTCGTCCTCACGCTCCACAGGCAAAGCGATTTTCAATGCCAGCACACCCGTGCAACGATTCTCGTTACCTGCTTCCACCCACAAGGGCAAACATTTTAACCTATCTTTCTCACGCCAATAAGATGTCTTCGCGTCAAAGCTACGGGCCATCATCTCACGCATTTCTTCGTTCTCATCCTCCACCGGTGAAAAAGCATAATTCAAGCTATGGTTGTCTTCACTATAAACCGCTACGCCCAACACATCAATGGGCAGCAACTCATTCACCGTCTCAAACATATCATTGACCAGACTTGCAGCAATATCCCGGTCGGTTCTTCCGTCAAGCAAAGAGGCCGAAAACACCTGCTTGTTGATTTCCAACACCTGTTCCAAGTTATAACGATAAATCAAACGGTGGCGGAAATACAGAATATAATAACCCACCAGCAATACCAACAGAATAACCACACAAAGAATGATAGCCACCGTCTTATTATTGGCAGAAAGCTGCATCTGACGGCAATATTGCTCCAATGAGGTGTCCTCACTGATTTGTTTGTACAGCGCCGTATAAGCATTATTGTTATAACGATAAGCCTCCAGATTACCTAAAGCCAAAAAAGCGACTGCTGCCTCGTTGCGAACATCCAGCAAGGCATAGTAATCGGTATCAAAATGCCGGTTGAACCAATCTAAATCCGCTGCAGCCCCCTCTCCTTCCAATTCCAACAAAGGCCCTTTGCTGCCCGAATACATAATATAATGCTTATTCAAACAATGTAGAGCACTGTCCGCATAACACAATGCCTGTTGGTATAGTCCATCAATGTTACAATTGTAAACATCGTATGCATATTCATTCGCAACAGCCAATAATTTATCATATCGCTGAATGGAATCATTAAGAGTGAGTTGTTCCGCTTTCCCGTCTTTCTCTCTCCCCTCATTACATCCTGTCAGGACAGAAAGAAAAGCGACCAGTACCAACATCAACGTTTTGCGCACTCCTTTGGGCAGACGAAAATAGAAACGGCTGCCTTTCCCCAATTCACTTTCTATCCGGAACAGGCAGACCCGGAATATTTCATTGGTCTTCTTATATTTATCAATAATGCCTTTGCAATTCATCAAACCGAAACCATGACCTTTATTCTTCTGCAATTCGCTGACATTTTCGCTGGTCTGCAATCCGATTTTACCTGAATCATAAACTTTCTCACTCAGAATACGCTCCACATCTTCCTGTGAAAGCCCCGGACCGTCATCTTTCACCGAAATCTCCACGTAAGATTCTGTTTCCTGCGCATAAACAGAAACATTTCCTCCCGGCTGCGTATATTTACGGGCATTTTCTGTCAACGTATTTATCATGAAAAGCGTCAGAGCCTTATCCGCTTTCACAATGGCGGCAGTCGGCTCTATGGTCAGGGTCTGTTGTTTCATCTCGAAAGTCTTACGCCCTTTCACCAGTACATCGAAAAGGGAATTCAACTCAAAATTCTCTATATTCAAGCTCAGTGTCCCCTGCCTCATCTTAATCCATAAGGCCAGAATATCATTATACTCATTAATACGGGTAATCAGTTCGTCGATATAACGGTATTTGCTTTCTTTTATTTCTTCGTTCTGAATATAGTTGTGTACGGTTAGTTTATGCACTTCATTCATGATGCGGTCTATATAAGGCATAATGCCTGTGACAATAAACAAACAGGCTTTCTTCACCAGATTCTGCCGTTTATTCTCCGCCAAATGCTGTTCATGGACATATTGCTCCTTTTCCAGCCGTTTCCGTTCATCGCCCAACGAAATAAAAGCCAGTCCATTCTCCAGTGTCCACGAAATGTAAGGTGTAATGACCCTCATCAGTGCTTTATCATCTTTCTTCATTTTGTGCTCCGAATACAGATGCACCTCGCCCAAAGGTTGTTCCCTGCTTGGAATATTCAAGATAAAACTTGTACAAATCCCTTGTCCCGACACCTCTCTTCCCTCTCCATTTTCAGCCACAATACGGAAGTCCGTGGCTCCCACCAACGGAAGAATATCCTCTTTCACCGAGGCAACTACCGCTTTTGTCACATCCTCTATCTCCCCCGCATCAATGGGTACGGAAGCCGTTATCTTACGACATATTTCCAAAGTACGTTTCAACTTATCAATGTAAAGAGCATTCCGCACACGCCATCTTTTATTCAATATCCAAAATAGAATGATAAGGACAGCGATACCAATCACCACTACCACCAGAAGTCCGTTCAAGGCTTCCGATTCCTTCTCCAACGCATTATAACGACTCTCCAATTCTTTGTCCTGGCGGGTGTAGTCCAAAATATCCAGATAAATATTACGATTATAATCCGACTGGGGTTTCATTCCTAACGCCGCATATGTTACACTCAATTGTTCACGGAAACGGGCGATCCATTCGGGGACACTTTTTATACCATCGTCATTAATCCATTCCAGTTCAATGGAAGTGGTAGCCATGGGAACATACGGACGAAGCCTGTCCATGGTATCCGTACAATGGTAATATTTTTCGTGATGCCGGTTGACGTACCCTAGCGCTTCCGACAAGTAATGCAGCGCGTCTTCATACCTGCCTTGCTCGTTGCTGCACGACGCCAAAGTGCGGTATGTACCCGAAATCTGATACAAATCTCCATATTTTTTGAACAAATCCAAAGCCTGCCAGGCAAAACGCATGGTCAGTTCCTCCCACGGCAAGTCCTCGCTATTGATGGCACGCATCACATTGGGACGCCTTTCCATAATTAAATCGAAATTTTTCCTCTCTTTCAGCAATTCTGCCATTGCCTGAGATGCATTCGCCTCGAAATAGATATACCCGTGTTCCCTGCTGATACCCAGACATTCTATCAGATAGTTAAACTCACCCAATACCACATCCTGCGGTGTATCCGCTTCATACATACCGCCAGACCCTTTCATATAATAATAATAGAGCAATTGGGCAGTATCACTTTCCAGCGCCTCGTCTACTTTTATTTCATTAATCGCCTCCAAGGACTGCTGTTCCTGCTGCAAATAATAGTAATAAATGGCAGAAGCAATGGAAAACTCAGAACGGGCATAATTAAGCCGTTCCAGCTCTCCGGGATCAGTTATAGCAGAACGGTCATCGCTGATACGTTTCATACGCCGTAACGCACTGTTACGATAATCATAGAACTCCTTGTTCATGGCGGTACGCTGACAAATTTTCATCATACCGATATCTGCTATCAGACATTCCAATTCATTGTTTGACTCCTCATATACGCGAAGAAAAAGATCTTCGGCTTTTTCAAAGTCCATGTGGATAAAGGCGCAGAAACCCTGATTATTCAATGCCCCGGCACGCAGGGAGGGGAATCCATCCGCCAGTTTGTAGGCGTCATGCGCTGCTTTACACGCTGTGTCCAAATTCTTATAGCGCATATGATAAGAAAGCAAGTTCAAAGAATCCGCCTGACGGTATATAGCCATATCCTTCTTCTTTTCACAAGAAAAGAAAGTCCCTGCTATAATCAATAAAACCGCCCATACAGGCAATAGACACATATTCTTCATAAACATCCCTTCTCCTTTAGGTTAACCACCCACCAATAAAAATACAAAAATATCAATTATCCCCCGAAATAAAAGCAAAACTTAGTAGAAAATAAGAAAGCCACCCCGAAGGATGGCTTATAAAAATCTTTAAAAGACGAATAAAAGATTACTTAGAAGCTTCCAAAGATGCTTTTCTAAATTCTTTCATCAGTTTTTCCAATTCCAATGATGCTTTACGCGCACGTGTTCCTGCAGCTTTGTTACCTTTTTCAATCTGCAATGCAGCATCAGACATAAAAGCTTCGTTCAATTCTTTGATTTTAGCAATTAATTCGTTCATGTTCTTTTTTTTTATAAATTATAAAACTGTTCAAATTAAATTCTTTTTTGGCAATAAATCTCCTATCTATCTCTTTTTTTACGATTTTTCAACAGTTTATCCCTGGTTGCAGCATATTTCAGCAGATTTGGAAGTATCTTAAATGCTAAATTAGTGCTATAATTCCCAATTTACGGACTATTTTTATTCCTAATACCCAAAAACATCGTATCTTTATTCCCTATAATCAAGGAGGTTTAAATGGATTTACGTACAGTTAATGTCACTCGCTACATTATGCCCCTGCGTGAGGGAGGTTCCTTGCCCGCATTGGCCGAAGCGGATGATGATTTTAAATATGTCGTCAAATTTAGGGGAGCAGGCCACGGAACCAAGGCGCTTATCGCTGAACTGATAGGTGGAGAAATAGCCCGTGCCCTTCATTTCCGCGTACCCGAAATCGTCTTTCTGCAACTGGACGAAGCATTTGGCCGGACAGAAGCAGATGAAGAGATACAAGACTTGTTGCAATGGAGCCGTGGGCTGAATCTAGGACTTCATTTCTTGTCGGGCGCACTGACTTTTGACCCCATCGTACATCAGGTAGACGTACAAACCGCTTCACAAGTAGTATGGCTGGACGCTCTGCTCACCAACGTAGACCGTACCATCAAGAATACCAATATGCTGATGTGGCATAAAGAACTGTGGCTGATAGATCACGGCGCAGCACTTTACTTTCATCATTCATGGGAAAACTGGCAGAAACAGGCTGTCAATCCTTTTCTAAGAATAAAAGACCATGTACTTCTGCCTTATGCCAGCCAGTTGGAAGAAGCGGATAACCGGTTCAAACAAATACTGACCGAAGAAAAACTACAGGAAATAACAGATGCCATACCCGATGACTGGCTTACTTGGGCAGAAGAAGGAGAAACAATACAAGATCTGAGAGAGGTATATTTTCATTTTTTAAAAGAAAGGGTTCACCATTCCGAACTATTTGTAAAAGAAGCACAAAATGCCAGAAAAGCACTTATATGAATATGCAGTAATCCGCTTTGTCCCCAAAGTAGAGCGTGAGGAGTTTCTTAATATAGGAATAGTCTTGTTCTCCAAACAAGCCAGATACCTGAATGCAATCTATGTACTGAATGAACAGAAGTTGCGAGTATTTTCTACGGAAGTAGATATGGAATGCCTAAAGAATGCACTACAGGTATTTGATAAGGTATGCCAAGGAAAGAAAGAGGGAGGAAGCATAGCACAAATGGAAATTCCGGACCGGTTCCGTTGGCTGACCGCTGTACGTAGTGCCTGTATACAGACTTCACGGCCTCATCCCGGATTTTCCATGAACCTGGATGCTACCTTACAACAGTTGTTCAAGGAATTGGTACTATAAGCTATCGTCCGGCGCACCCTATGTACCGGAAAAGATTAGCTGAAAATATAAACAATCACTCCGGTTATTACCACATACGCCAGTGCATATGGAATGGCGGATTTTAGGATTTCCCCTTCTTTTCCCTGTTGGTTTCCGGCAGAAGTGGCAATAGCGATGCTTTGCGGAGAAATTATTTTTCCACCTGTCGCCCCCACCGTATTGGCTGCCGACAACCAGTCGGGACTTACTTGAATATGCCCGGCCACATTAGCCTGTAATTTGCCGAACAAAATATTTGAAGAAGTATCACTGCCCGTAATAAAGGTACCCAGGCAACCAATAACAGGGGCAAACAACGGATAAAGGCTTCCTGTAGCAACCGCCAAAGCAGTGGCTATAACTGAAATCATACCTGCCGTATCCATGATAGTGGACAAACTCACCAGACAAATTACCGTGATAAAAGTTTTCTTTAACTGCTTTACCGTATTCCAGAGTACAGCAAACAGCTCCCATATCTTGGCTCCTTGTATCAGCCCACCGACAAACGTGCCCACAAAAAGTAAAACTCCCGCATGGGTCAGCCAAGAAACCGTATAATTCATAGTTGAATCATTAATCGGAAGACTGATACGGGTCACCCAATTATTTTCAAGTGTTGTACGCAAACCGGGAAACAACGGACTAGTCAGAATAATCAAGAACAAGATAAGAAGATAGATACTCCACGCGTTCAGTACCTCGAGCCCTTTCAATGTGCTTTTCCTTGCTTTTTCCTTTTTAGAAGCAGTCAGTTTGCCATAGGCTACAATAACAATGATAGATAAAATACTTCCAATAATAGCCGGAGACTCCGCCCCCATATAGCGGGCGGCAATATACTGGCTGCCTAATGAGACACCACCGACCAACAAAGACAGGAAAATATTTTTAGGTAAGGATTTTAATTTCGAATCGGTCAGGAACAGCAATACGAAAGGAATGAGAAACATCAGTACCGAAAGCTGCAACACGACATTGGCGCTTAGCACCAATACATCCAGATTCGTTTCTTTCGCCAATACCAAGACCGGTGTACCAATAGCCCCAAAAGCAGTAGCCACACTATTGGCAATCAAACTGACTGTTGCCGAAAATACCGGTTTGAATCCGAGGCTGATAAGAATCGCCGCCGGTATAGCCACTGCCGTACCAAATCCTGCCATAGCTTCAAGCAAGCCACCAAATCCCCATGTCAACAGCAATACCTGAATACTTTTATCGGTAGAAATAGAAGAAAACTGTTGCTTGATAATCTCCATTTTTTCAGTCTTCAATAAAACATTATAGCTGAATATCGCCATCAAAATAATAATCAGAATAGGAGAAACAGCTTTCAATGCACCGTACAGAAAAGAAAACAGCAAATCGTCTACCGGAAAATGAAAGCCGAAAAAAGCAATCAGCATAGTAACGACAAGGGAAATCACACTACTTTTGTCACCGGACATTTTAAAAAACGCCATCAGGATAATTAATAGCAATACCGGAATAATAGCAAGGACTAGATTCATAACCATTGTATTTAAGTTAAAGAAACGGTATCCATAAACTCTTAAATTAAGCCTTTGAAACCCCACTTCCGCAAAGATTCTTTTTTTAATAACAAAAAAGAATCCTATTTGGATTAATGATCTATCCTTTTTTATTAGTAAAAATAAAGTAATGCCAGAAGCATGTATAATGTATCTTTACACAAACCTCCGGCATACACTTCTTATCCATATATTGATTTTATATTGTAGTAATATTCCTTATTCTATTAATATATCTTATTAAATTCCAGCTAATGCCTGATCCAAATCGGCCAGCAAATCATCTATATGTTCCGTACCTATTGATAAACGCACTGTCCCCGGATAAATACCCTGTTCCGCCAATTCTTCCGCATTCAACTGAGAGTGAGTGGTACTGGCAGGATGGATAACCAATGACTTCACATCAGCGACATTGGCCAACAAAGAAAAAACTTCCAGACTATCGATAAAACGATGTGCTTCTTCCTGACCACCTTTCACCTCGATAGTGAAAATAGAACTGGCTCCATTGGGGAAATAACGCTGATACAGAGCATGGTCAGGATGTTCCGGCAAGGAAGGATGATTTACTTTCTTGATCTTCGGATGATTTTTCAAATGCTCCACCACTTTCAACGCATTCTCTACATGACGTTCCACACGCAATGAAAGTGTCTCCAATCCCTGCAACAGAATAAAAGCATTAAACGGACTGATAGTCGCGCCAGTATCACGCAATAAAATAGCACGAATACGGACAGCATAAGCGGCCGGACCTGCCGCCTCTACAAAACGCACCCCATGATAGCAAGGATCTGGTTCTGTCAGTTGAGGAAATTTACCTGATGCCACCCAGTCAAATTTACCTGAATCAACAATCACGCCACCCAGTGAAGTTCCATGACCACCAATAAATTTTGTAGCGGAATGTACCACAATATCCGCTCCATGCTCAATGGGACGAATTAGATAAGGAGTACCAAAAGTGTTATCAATAATCAAAGGTATGTGATGGCGATGTGCTATTTCCGCCACAGCCTCTATATCTATAATATTCGAATTAGGATTCCCTAAAGTCTCGATAAACACCGCCTTTGTATTCTCTTGAATAGCTTTCTCAAAATTAGAAAGATCACTAGGGTCCACAAATGTAGCAGTCACACCATAAGTCGGCAACGTATGAGCCAGCAGGTTATAAGTACCTCCGTAAATAGTCTTTGCAGCTACAACATGATCACCTGCACGAGTAATGTTCTGAAACGCATAAGTAATGGCAGCAGCCCCGGAAGCTACGGCAAGTCCTGCCACTCCTCCTTCCAATGCAGCCACACGCTGTTCAAAAACAGCTTGAGTGGAATTAGTCAGACGCCCATAAATATTACCCGGATCTTGTAAACCAAAACGTGCGGCTGCATGTGCCGAGTTATGAAATACATAAGATGTAGTCTGATAAATAGGAACTGCACGAGCATCCGTAGCCGAGTCTGGTTGTTCCTGTCCTACGTGAAGTTGTAATGTTTCGAAATGTAATTTTTTTGTAGCCATAATCTTTATCTTTTTAGAGTTATATATTTCTGTTTTTACCTGTTGCAAAGGTATTAAAGGTAGTTATATCAAACAAGATATACTAAAAATAAAGAAAATAGAGCTACAATCATCACTATTTACAGAACAAATATTCTATTTACAAACGGATTATTACCTCCTGGAAGAAAATTATTCTTTGGCGACATCCAACAAAATAAAGTGACGGCCGATTCACATCGACCGCCATCAGACAATTAATACACACAATACGATTGATACAAAAGATCACTCATGGTCATGATCATGTTCCGTTTCAGTACCTCCGTCCGCACTCAAGACAATATTACGAGCCATTTCTGTCTGATTGCCCGCCGCATCGGTACACCATACCATCAGATGATAATCTCCGGGAGCAGCATCAGCCGGAATAACAATATCATGATGATGTACTTTTGTATTCTTCAAACCGGAAACATCATATACCTTGTCAAAAGTAAAAGCTATGTTTTTCTGTCCGGCTGCCCGGGAATCATGTCCGTGGTGGTCAAAATTATTATGAATATTGATTTTATACGATTTCAACATCACATCATCTGACAAATTCATTTCAAAATGTACCCCTTTCTCATTACCAATTTTCAACACCGCTCCCTCTTCGGGTTCTATCAAATCGATCACGGGCTTTGTTACATCCCCTTTTTCATCATTATCACACGCAGGCAGACAAACAGAGCATATAGCCAATAGGCTGATTACAAGAAAATAAAATTTTGTTTTCATTTTAATAATTGTTTAAATGGTACTTTAATCGAAATCTGAAAGTTTCTTCCCGGTTCAGGGATTTCCACTTTCCTATAAAAACTCAAATGATTGTAATATTTCACATCCGACAAATTACGAATACCCAAAGATATTTCAATATCCGCCTTGGCCATAGGTATATGAATACTCCCACCCAGATGAATCAAACAAGCTCCGGATGTGCGGTCTTCATTTCTCGCTATACGGTTCTGTGAAGCTATACTTTGAAATTCAGCATACAACTGAAAATCCTTTTTATTCCATGTTAGAATGTTCCGCATGGATACAGGAGGTGAAAAACTTAAAGCCGTATGTTCGTCACGATTATAAGTATAGACATACTCACCAACCAAACGATAATTAAAATGACGTAGAAAATCCATATTGAAATTTATCTCACCACCCATGAACAAAGCACGTGCGCCACTATATTGATAAATCTGTCCGGCATGGGGCAATACAGACCATTCTCCCGTAGGACGCAAATAAATATAATTATCAAACCAACCGGCAAAAGATGAAACAACCAGTTCCATTTTTTTATAAGCCAAGGTATAGGAAGCATCAATCTGCCATCCTTGTTCCGAAGAAAGAGTGACATCTCCTTTTTCATGACGGAAAGTTCCGTGATGTACTCCGTTGGATGCTAATTCATTGCCCCCCGGCAAACGGAAGCTACGTCCCACATTCATCTTCAGAAGATGACCGGCAGCGGGTGTCCACACTACTCCCGCCGAACAGGAGTAATTACCATAAGCCCTGTCCACCGGATAACTTCGCCAACGATATGCCTGTATTACCTCTTCTTCATATCCTTGTCTGTGTAGATACTCCACCAAATAAGGATCTTCGAATGCTGTTATATCAATCCTTCCCCGATCATAACGTATCCCACCAGTTACAGACAACTGATTATCCAGTCGGAAAGTCGTCAGCCAAAAAGCTCCGGTAATAAAACGCTTGTATTCCGGTAGCAGAAAAGAATATCCGCCAATCGCATTTTTCTGTATCTGCATATTCCACCCTGCCATATGCTCCCAGGAAGAGGAATTGAACAACCGCAGCTTCAGAGAGGAGCTGAATGTATGCAGTTTGAACACCAGTTCCCTATCCGGATCCTTTGCAGGCATCACCTGAGTGTCATAGTGGGTATGGAAAGCACTCCATTCCTCCCGATGATTGAACTGATAGCCGAAATCACCTGAAAGTTGTACCCCATTCCAAAGATACTGTTGATGCGTGGTTACTTTAAGATGGTTCACTTTGCTATAGGGCAAGTCAATATTACGGCTGTTCCCATCATCCTCCAAACGGGAAATATCAGGAATGCCATGAGCACCAGGAAAGAAGCCCATCTTCTGATAAACATTGTTCACAGCAATATTCATCTGATAAAACTTCTTTCTATAATCTCCCATGGCAGAAACATTGCGCTCGAACCCAGCGGTGTTTTTCAGCTTATGACCGTAAACAGGCACCAACTGGGTAAGATATACAATGGTATCTGCCGGTACATGATAATCTCCATAGTGCTGTTCTGAGAAACGTACTCTGACCAGCCATGCATTCTTCTCAATACCTAGCATCAGTGAACCGCCCACAGTGCCGTTCACTGATTTTCCCAATAAGGCAGCCTCACCAAAAAACCGGTTCTCTTTTTGTGGCAGCAAAGGAAGGATTTCGATGACACCTCCCATCGCATCACTACCGTAGAACAGTGAAGACG
Source organism: Phocaeicola sp. RTP21198st1_B8_RTP21198_201120 (assembly GCF_040929485.1). Classification (NCBI taxonomy): domain Bacteria; kingdom Pseudomonadati; phylum Bacteroidota; class Bacteroidia; order Bacteroidales; family Bacteroidaceae; genus Phocaeicola; species Phocaeicola sp. RTP21198st1_B8_RTP21198_201120. The sequence goes on from NZ_JBCOCI010000005.1 coordinate 73,648, forward strand.
GACCTTTCAGAATCCGTACCTCGTCTACATTAAAAGCATCAATTTCCAGCCCATGATCGGCTCCCCATTGTTGCCCCTCTTGTTTTATTCCATTTTCGGATACGGCAATACGGTTGAATCCCAAACCACGAATCATAGGTTTGGAGAACCCCGCACCGATATCCATCGAGTGTACACCGGGAACATTTTTCAAAGTCTGTACCAAATTACCGGTAAAATGCCGGTTCAAATAATCTTTCTGAAACAACTCAAGTGTCAGGGTAGTCTTTTTCTCCTGAGCATGTCGGTAAGATCCCGTCACCACCACTTCGGATAAATCTACACTTTTAATCGTATCAGAAACTACCTGTGCATTTGAATACAAGGCAAAAAACATTCCCAGCGTACCCGAAACATATCTGATACGCATAAATTACAATCATTTGATGTTGTGAATAAATAAAAGATACTATGTAAATCAGCAAACGGGAGGCGCACGTAGATAATAAGGATAAGATTTAACCTGGCAAACCTTATCCACCGTTATTTCCGGCTGATAATCAAAAACCGGAAGAACAATATGAAGTTGTAATGTTTCAACTTGCGTAAAAGGTGAAAGTGTGAAGTTACACACGGGACACTGATGAGAGGAGTCATGAGAATTTCCACTATCAGAATGGCAAACAGCATCTTCTTCATGGTAGTGAAAAGTCTTCACCATGAAAAATGGCATAAGCGTCATAAACAACAGCCATGCTATAAAAATCCTGCCTTTTGCGTTTTCTCTCATTTTTGTGTTCAGTAAGTCCACTGCAAAAATAGAAACAAATAACAAAATCACAATAACATTTTATATTTATTATCTGTTTCATCCACTTTTTACCTACAAATAGGTACATATACAAAACCGAGGTAGCTTCCCAGTCACCTCGGTCACGGCAGATCTTTATTTTCTAGAACAGCCTACAATCCGGTCATCCTAAAAAGAGACCAACCACTCCGTAAATGGCAGCGGCCAATATTCCACTGACAGGAATAGTCAACACCCAAGCCGTCATCAGGCTTCTTGTTATTCCCCACCGGACGGCTGAAAGACGCTTAGTAGCGCCCACCCCGATAATAGCTCCTGTAATGGTGTGGGTCGTACTTACAGGTATTTTCAGATATTCTGTCAGATACAATGTAAATGCTCCAGCAGTTTCCGCAATAACCCCCTCCAAAGGAGTTACTTTGGTAATCTTAGTTCCCATGGTTTTCACAATCTTCCATCCACCTGACATCGTTCCTAAAGAAATGGCAGTAAAACAAGAAAATGCCACCCAATCCGGCAAATCATTGATACTATTTATCCCCATTCCTAACCCTTCCGAATGAGCGGCGATCATGGCAGCAGCAATAATACCCATTACCTTCTGGGAATCATTCAACCCATGACCAATACTGAACAAAGCCGAAGAAACAAGCTGCAATTTCTTAAACCACATCTCAGCCGTATGCGGATGTGCACGACGACAAATGTGGAGGACAAGCAACGTGAATCCAAAGGCAACAACCATCCCTATAAATGGTGCCAAAAAGATAAAAGCAGCAATCTTCAATATAATATTGAGCTGAATGGCATCAAAACCATGAGCCATAATAGCAGCACCAGCAAAACCTCCAATCAGCGTATGCGAAGAAGAAGAAGGAATCCCCTTCCACCATGTAAACAGATTCCATACAATAGCTGCAATAACCCCTGAAAGAATAATCGGCAAGGAAATATACTGTTCCACTACTGTCTTGGATACAGTATTGGCTATTCCGAATCCTCCGATTATACATTTAGCAATAAAGAACGCAACAAAATTAAAAAATGCCGCCCATATCACCGCTTGGAACGGAGTAAGAACCTTGGTTGACACAATGGTGGCTATTGAATTGGCTGCATCATGAAATCCGTTAATATAGTCAAAAATCAAAGCCAACGTAATAATAATCACTAATAATTCCATGTTGTACTTTCTGCTTTTATGCGTATTTCACAATCAGGTTTCTCAAGATTTTCCCTACCCGTTCTGCCGCATCGGTCGTTTTCTCCAATTCATGCATTATCTCCTTGATCTTAATCAGTTCTATGCAATCCTTTTCTTCCTCAAATAGTTTCTTAACAAAGAGTTCATATACATCATCCGCTTGATTCTCAATATCATGCAATTTTGTACAACATGCTCTTAATTCAGTAGGCTTTTTACGGAAAATTTCCAATTCATCCATTGCCTTACTTATATAAACAGCCGCTTGCTGTATCAACAAACTCAACTCTTTTCCACTATTAGCAATGGGATGGGGATTATAGATCGTTATGCGTTTGGCGCAACTGTTAATCCCGTCTATTACATCATCCATAGTCGATGCCAAATCGTGAATATCCTCACGATCAAAAGGGGTTATGAAAGTTTTTCCCAATTCGTCAAAAATTAAATGAGTCTGCTTGTCACCTTCACGTTCCATATCTTTGATGCGTTTATAATAGTTCGCTCTCTCTTCCGGCTTATCATGCTGCATGCTTTCTACCAATAAATCCGATGATGAGGTCATGATTTCAGACAAACGTTTCAACATAGGGAAAAACTTAGGTTCCTGATGTGTGAATCGACTAAAAAAAGAATTTTTCATAAATGTAATTTGAATAAATTGTTTTTGATATGTTTGATTTTAGTAATTGCGAGTTTTCCACTTATTCCTGCCTACTTCTATGACGGCAGGCAATATAGAAACGACAATAATAGCCACAATCAGCAATTTCAGATTCTTCTGTACAAATGGAAGATCGCCGAAAAAATAACCGGCATAACAGAAAATACCGACCCACAAAGTTCCCCCTATCAGATTATACACCATAAAATAATAATAATGCATTTTACCCATACCCGCAACAAAAGGAGCAAATGTACGGACTATAGGTACAAAACGGGCAATAATGATTGTCTTTCCTCCGTATTTTTTATAAAATTCATGTGTCTTTTCCAAATGACTTTGCCTAAATATACGGGAATCGGGATTATTGAAAAGTTTACGTCCAAAAAAGTGTCCTATCATATAATTACAGGAATCGCCCAGCACAGCCGAAATAAATAAAACCAAAGCGAGAATATTAACTTCCAAAGGCATATCGGGCAAAGCCGAAATAGCTCCCGCGACAAAAAGCAAAGAATCTCCGGGGAGGAATGGAGTGACAACCAATCCCGTTTCGCAAAAAATGATTATAAACAGTATGACATAAGCCCAAGTATGATATTCTTGAACAATATCTATCATATATTGGTCAATGTGAAGTATAAAGTCCAATAAAAATTCCATTATACATTAGTTATTAATACATTAACATATAACACCATTCATATAAAAGGAACAAGCATCCACCCCAGTTCCCATTATGAAAATATAAAAACAAAAGAAATATAAGGCATAAAAAAATAGGCCTTGCCGAAAAGAAAAATAAGCTAAATAAGAATACGCCTCAACTGATAAATATAGTATTCACTGGAATATTGGGTAAAATAAAGAATAGGTGAAAAAGAAATTTGTTTTTCTTCAGGAAGAAGTACTTTCAAGAATCTAGCCAACTTGGCTATGACGGAAGCAGAGGAATGAGTTCGCAGAATTTTGGAGGAGCACAAGGTGCGAAAAGAAAAAGAAGTAGCTGCACCGCCGATACCGACTTTATAAAAATGGTAGCTTTCATTATTTATCTCTTTTTTTTCCTGCCCGTTATTGCTTTCAGATATGTTGCACAACGCCACCGCACTGTTTTCCAAATCAACTGTACGAACTACATCGTGCTCCTGTCCGCTACCAAATGCGGAACCAAAGCCCGCCAACAGACATACACCTAACAAGATATAAAAAAGATATATATACTTTGTCATAGTGGCTGCAAAGATAAAAAGTATTTTTGAGAGATAAAATCATTCTGCCTTTTTCTTGCATTCTCTGGCAAAAAAAGAATATAACTCTGTACTACATTTCCCGAAAAATTCTCCGGAATCTAAGATAAATGCAATATATTTGTATTGACAGATATGAAAATAATATCAACCTCTTGAAAGAATATTATTCTATGAGTACTTTAGAGAAACTTGACAAAGTAGATTTGCAGATACTACGTACCTTGCAAGAAAATGCCCGACTGACCACCAAAGAACTGGCTGCACGGGTAAGCCTTTCCTCCACTCCGGTGTTCGAACGCCTCAAACGATTGGAAAATGGAGGATATATAAAAAAATATATCGCCGTATTGGACGCTGAGAAACTAAACCAAGGCTTCGTGGTATTTTGCAGTGTCAAACTAAGAAGACTGAATCGGGACATTGCTGCGGAATTTACACGAATAATTCAGGATATCCCTGAAGTAACAGAGTGCTACAACATATCAGGCAGTTATGACTATTTGCTTAAAATACACTCCCCTAATATGAAGTATTATCAGGAATTTATCCTCAATGTCTTGGGTACGATTGACAGTTTGGGCTCACTGGAAAGCACCTTTGTAATGAATGAAGTAAAACATGAATATGGGATTCACATTTAAGTAAATCCCATCCATCCTCTCCCATCAATACCATTTTTTACGCTTAAAATAGAAGTAGATAACTGCTACTAGTATTAACATCAATGTCCATGCAAATACATAGCCATACCGCCACCCCAGTTCAGGCATCCATTGGAAGTTCATTCCCCAGATTCCTGCTAGAAAAGTCAACGGAATAAATATAGTAGAAACAACAGTCAACTGTTTCATGATGCTGTTCATCCGCCGGTCATTATTGGAAAGGTAAATATCTACCAAAGCTGAAATCATGTCACGGCAACCATCTAAAGTTTGCAATACAAACTGCAAATGATCATTGACATCATTAAAGAAAGGACGGCTTGCTTTGTGCAACAGATCATTATCAGTAGTATGCAACAACTTGCTGATTTCCTCCTTTAATGGCAAAATACATTTCTTTATTACACGAAAATTACGGCGGTATTGCTGTATATTTTCAATACCAGGCATATCAGTCTGTTCCGGTGAAAGCAATTGCTCTTCTAAATCCTCTAATCCATCTTCCAATTCCGAAATGATGGATATAAAGCTGGCCATCACACTGTTTAGAATAACACTGAGCAGGAAATCAGACTGCCGGTTACGTATTTTCAACACATTCTTTTCCAATGCCGTATTTATATCATTCAGAAAGTCTGTTTCCTTCTCCATAAAGGTCAACAGATAATTTCCACCTTGCACAATGGCTATTTGTTGTGGCACATAGCCATCATCATTAGAAAAAAGTAACTTCAAAATCACTACATTATATGTATCATGCTGTTCTATCTTAGTCTGATGGTTGGAGTTCAAAATATCTTGTATCGTCAAAAAGTCGACATTAAAATTCTGACAGACATGCTGTATGACCTCCGTATTCTGAAAACCATGAATTTGTATCCAGTTTATAGCATTCTTATTCAAATAAGGGATTAAACTATCTATATCTTTCCCATCCTGCATACAAATACTTTCAGCATTATAACTGCACAAATGCAGATGCGTAGGAGTACAACTGACACCAATATAAGCAAGTTGCTCACTTAGTAAATTATTCTTTGCCATAGTTTCGGTAATGAGTAGTACAAATATAATTCTTTTTTTAAAATTCAACCGTGCTCCTAACCCAAAAAAGAAAAAATTTTCCCCGACAGTCCTCAACGTTTTTTCAAACTAACAGCATAGATTTGGAAAACTAATATCGTAATTTCCAGGAGTTATACCGTTTACGCTTGCAGACTATACCATATCCTTTTGCGTAATATGACTTATTCCTAATTATACTGCATCAGATGAACATACAAGGATCGAAATGGTTCAATATTTCAAGTCCTTCTTCAAGACAAATTACAATACGGTAAAAATTAAATAAAAAGAAGGCAAGTATACCCTATTTCTCAGATTATACCAGTCCGACTCCTAGAAAGACATGATCTACTGAAGCAAGAGAGATGATTATCAATCTTAGCAACAGGAAATAGGGCAAAATAGTATATTCAACTATTATTATTTAATTAAATGAATTGCATAAATAAAATTGTTAAGAATTATGGCAACTGTAAAAGTAAAATTACGTCCGTCAACTGTTCCAGGTAAGGCCGGAACTATCTATTATCAACTGACACATCTTCGTCAGGTTAAACAAATCACTACGAAGATACATCTTCATCCACAAGATTGGGATAGCAATAAAGCACAAATCATTTTCACAGACTCAACCTCATACTTACTTCAGTGTAAAATAGACAGGGATTTAGACCGGCTAAAAAAAATCATCTACAAAATAGATGCTGAATGTGCAAACTATACAGTTAATGAAATAATTGAAAAATTCTATCAAACAACCGCCGATTACAGTATTACTGATTTTTTCACCCAACAAATTCAAAAGCTGAAAAATGACAATCGACGAGGAACCGCTCGTAATTACAGCAAAACCTTAAAAAGCCTGAAGGCATTTATGAAAAATACAGATTCAACGTTCAATATTGTAACTGAACAATTTGTGGAAAGTTACAACACCTTTTTAATTCAACGGGGTGTTGTACGAAACACCATTTCATTCTACATGCGCATATTCCGTTCTGTATATAACAAAGCTGTAACCCAAAAAATCATAGAACAAACTTTTCCATTCAAAAACGTCTATACAGGAGTGGATAGAACCCGAAAACGTGCTGTTACAGAAACGGTGATCTCTCAGCTTCTCTCCATAGACCTAAAAAAGTCCAAGGCTCTGCAATTTGCACGAGATTTGTTCATTTTCAGTTTTTATGCTCGTGGAATGGCTTTTGTCGATATCGTCTACTTAAAAAAATCGAATATACAGAATGGATATATTACCTACGTCAGACATAAAACTGGTCAAGAATTAACTATAAGGATTGAAACCAGACTACAAAATATAATCAACCAGTATGAAAAAAAAGACTCACCATATTTGTTCCCGATATTAAATACAGAAGATGAGAATAAAGCCTACTCACAATATGAAATAGCGCTCAATTACTATAATCGCCAACTGAAACGTCTTTCCAAACTTTTAGAACCGAATATTAATTTATCCTCTTATACTCCAAGACATACCTGGGCTACAACCGCACGCAATAAAAATGTACCTTTGTCAATCATCAGTGCAGGCATGGGACATAGTTCGGAAAAAACCACACTGATTTATTTGACAAAGATAGACAATTCAATTATAGATGAAGTAAATAAAGCTATTATCGATTCGATAAAACAGTAGTTCTAAGTAAGAGACGGTATAAATTCGATGCAAAGATACTTGTTTTTTATTGATTAACAAAATAGATAACATTTTTTTTCTCTATCTATATATAATAATTATGCTTGTGTCTAATATTTAATACTTTACGATACTATGATAGAAAAATTGTTAAATACAATAACATTACAAAATAAAAATAAAAAATAAGTTGTTAAAAATAAAAAACGAAGGGCTAAAGACAAGTTACAAAAGTTTGAAAAATCAGCTTGGTAGGTATATCCTATCATGCTGATTATATTCACATTATAATATTATACCATCTCTTACTTAGAGACAGTATGAATTTGGAGTTACAGTTTATTTTTCTTGGATCAGGAAAAATGCTGCGTGCTAAAGTTTTCAAATTATAGAAAAAAGTTAGTTTAACTCTGATTACTGTGTGTTATATAACATGCAGGAATGGAAGGAATGTCCTTCCATTTTTAAAGTATTAAAGATAAAAATGACATCAAACAATAATTCGAAAAAACACTGGTTTGCATTAAAAGTATTCTATAATAAGGTTTTTGCCATTGAAGAACTTCTTTTGAAGAAAAAGATAAAATGTTATATTCCCTGCGAAACCGTAAAGGTTTTAAAACAAGATGGAACAAAAAAAAACGTACGAAAACCAGTTATCAATTCATTGCTTTTTTTCCATTCGGAAACTTACATAGCAAAAGAGATACAGAAGATCTTGACCGATAAAGTAATTCTCTATACTCGGCAAATAGATTTTAAAAAAATTCCTTTAGCCATTCCCGAGAGAGAGATGAACATCTTCATGCTCGTTACCTCGTCAGGCGAAAAAGGTCTAGAATATTTTGACACAGATAATCCTAAATTTTATCAAGGAGACCACGTAAAAGTCATTGACGGAACATTCAAAGGTGCAGAAGGGTATATCTGTCGCATTAAAAAGAACCACCGGCTTATTATAACAGTCCATGGTGTATGTGCTGTAGCCACCTCTTATATTCCGCAAGCCTTCTTGAAAAAAATACCTTAACGACCTATGCTTTCCCTATTAAAGAATAAAATACGCAATAAATTTTTGCAGACAGATTATATACATCCCTATATAATATGGTGTATCGATGTTTTTTTATCTGTCATATCCTCATTTTCTATCTTTTTATTTTTCCACTATTTGATTAATATCAGCATCCATTTCAACCAGCAGCGTTATATTCTGCTGATAGCGGTCATTTCCAGTATCGTATGGACTGGAATTTGTAAGACCTACGAGGGAATTATACGTTATTCCACCTTAGTAGAACTGACACGTATCATTTATGCCATGCTGCTGAAAGCTCTCACATTTGTTTTGTTTGCATATATAACACTGGATTACATCGGATTGTTCATTTATTCCATCATTATAACAGATTTTATCAGTTCCGTTTTCCTGCTCATGTGTACACGGATATTAACCGTCAATTTCTACTATCATTTATTACAGCTTTTAAAAAAACCTAGACAAGCAACTTTAATATATGGTATCTCCGAAAGGGGAATCAGTCTGGCTAATTATCTACGAAGTGAAAACAATCCTTATAATGTTTTCGGATTTATCACCCGAAAACCCGAAAACAAGAAATACCGGCTTGTGGGATATCAGATATATTTAATTGACGAAGAAAATAGTCTGCGAAAATTATTCAGCACCTTAAAAGTCAATTGTATATTATTTCTAAGCCACACAGATCTCCGTAACGATGAAGAAATAGTGCAATACGGTCTGGAGAACCACATCTGCCTGCGCATTGCACCATTTTTGACAGAACAAACACAATGGAGTAAAATACAATTACGCAATATACAGATAGAAGATCTTTTAAGCCGGGAAGAAATAAACATCGACTTGGATAATATCCGCAATGAATTGTCCGGAAGTGTTATCATGGTGACCGGAGCGGCAGGAAGTATCGGGAGCGAATTGTGCCGACAATTATGTTGTTTCAACCTGAAGCAGCTCATCTTGTTTGATTTTTCGGAAACCGCCACTTACGAAGTAGATATGGAGTTGAAGAAAAGATTTCCAGACCGCTCCATCCTGCCTATCATAGGTGATGTACGCAACCGTGACCGTGTGGAGTCGCAGACAAGACTCTACCACCCCGACATCATCTTTCATGCAGCCGCATACAAACATGTACCCATGATGGAAAAATATCCATGCGAGGCGGTACGTACCAATGTCCTGGGTACAAGCATCATGGCAGATACGGCATTGAAATATGGCGTAAAGAAATTCATCATGATCTCCACAGACAAAGCTGTAAATCCCAGCAGTGTGATGGGTGCTACCAAACGACTGGCAGAGATGTACGTACAAAGCCTCGGGAGTGCTATCCAAGAAGGAAATATAATTGGTAAAACCTCTTTTATAACCACCCGTTTCGGCAATGTGCTGGGCAGCAACGGCAGTGTAATCCCCCTTTTCCGCCAACAGATTATGGAAGGGGGGCCTGTAACAGTCACGCATCCGGACATCATCCGTTATTTCATGACTATTCCCGAAGCTTGCCGACTGGTTCTAGAGGCCGCTTTTATGGGACAAGGAAACGATATCTTTATTTTCGACATGGGTAAACCCGTAAAAATAACCGACATGGCATGCCGGATGATAAAACTGGCAGGTTTACAACCGGACAAAGACATTGAAATCGTCTATACCGGTCTGCGACCGGGCGAGAAACTATATGAGGAATTACTCTATAATGAAGAGAACTCTACTCCTACCCTTAATCCGAAAATATTCAAAGGTATCAGTTTAAAACAAGATTACGATAAAATAAAGCCCGCCCTGCAACAATTGGTTGAGGTTGCCCAGACGGACAATAAAAAAGAGACCGTATATCAGTTGAAGCAAATTGTACCGGAGTTCAAAAGTATGAACTCCGTATATGAGGCGCTGGATGAAAAAACATATATATCCAAAAAAATGAAATCCAATATAATGTTTAACTAAAATGAATCGCAAAATGAAAAAACATTTCATTGCGTTTATGATGCCATTTCTAACCTTGGCTACGGGATTTGCACAAGAAGCGGCTCAAGATGTTCCTGTCAAACAGGATACAAAGGAGATCTCTTACTGGACAGACCCTGCAAGCGGGGACAAACGGCTCTTAAACAAGTCTAAATTCAGAGACAACTGGTTTGTCGGATTGCAGGCCGGCGCCTTTTATTCCTGGGGGACCCATACTTCCAGTTCTGGATTCTTCGACCAGTTCCGTCCCGCCGGTGCGTTGTCCATAGGCAAGTGGATCGCTCCTGCCGGAGGTATCCGCCTCCAAGGTTTCTATGGAAGCAATGCCGGACGAGCAAGCAACGACAAGCCCTACTATTGGGACGCCATGGGGGTAGGCCTAGACGGATTGTTCAACTTCACCAACCTCTTTTGCGGGTATGAAGAAGACCGGACCTTCAACCTGATCGGTATCTTGGGAGCCGGTTACGAACACACCGCCAACTTCAGCAAGCGTACCTGGAACGACGGAATATACAATACCGAATCGCAAGACCTGCTGTCCATCCGCCTGGGTCTGATGGCGAAATTCCGCCTCGGTAAAGCGTGGGACTTTAATCTTGAAATCACGAACAGTTTGCTTGACGACTCATTCGACGGTTGGGAAGGCGAAGGTTCAAACGACCGCTGGGATGGCCATGTCAACATATTGGCAGGTGTCAGCTACCGTTTCAAAAATCATAACGGCTCACGGCAATTCACCTACGCCCGCCGCGACATGTCGAAATATGACGAAGCAAACGCCGAAATCAACCGCCTGCGTGAAGCCAACAAAGCGGCAGCTCCTCCTGTCACAAAGATTGAGACAGAAGTGGTGGAAAGCAATCATATCCGTTCGTTTATCTCGTTTGACAATGCTTCCGCCGCAATCAACAAACTACAGGAAGTAAACGTTTACACAGCAGCAGAAAATATAAAGAAGCTAGCCGATGGCGACCTCTATATCACTTCAACCAAAGAAGTAAGAGACACCGAATTGTTCATGGCACGGGCACAATCCATCCGCAATGTGCTAGCCAACACATACAACATTCCGGCCGGACGTATTTTTATAGAGAAAAACCCTGCTGTCATTGCATCGCTCGATCCACAAAAGAGCTGCGTCATAGTGTACATCAATGAATAAACGACCCATTTTAAAAGTATAATTTGGCATGAAAAAAATAGCTATATTATTTGTGGTCTTCTTTTGTTCTGTATCTTTATGGGCACAAACAATAGAAGACGATGCAACTTGGAAATTAAAGACCGACACTGTACGGGCGCTAAAGCATTACAAGGCCGGTGACAACTGGTTCATCGGAATTCAGGTCGGCGCCAATCATTCGCTGTCCGAGAACAGCCGCTTCGGATCTTTCGGCGCCATGACCAGACCAAGCATAGCCCTCTCGGTCGGTAAATACTTCTCACCCGCCATCGGAGCACGTGTGCAACTCGCTTATTTGAAACAAATGTCACGCGCCAACAGCGAAGTGATTGAAGCCTTTCCCGAGGTGTATGGCAAAGGGAACTACGGTTTCAATATGTTCAACGGTTATTTGGACGGATTGTTCAACCTGCACAATATTTTCGCCCAATATGACGAAGATATCCGTTTCAATGTAGTAGGTATCTTGGGTATGGGATTCAACTCCAGTTTCGGATTCGATGATAAAGTCAAAGAGTGGGACAAATCCCCCAGTGAGGAGTTTGCCCCCTACCAAATCAGCACTGACAACAAAACGTTTTTCTCTCTACGCGCAGGCCTCCAGTTCAATTATATGTTGAGCAATGCGCTTGACATCAATCTGGAAGCGACCTTCAACGCAACGGACGATGCTTTCAACGGTACGCGTTACGACCGCAAATGGGATTCATACGCCAACGTCATGTTAGGTCTCACCTATCATTTCAAGGACCAGTACGGCGATCGCCGCTTCCGCTACACAGAGGTGAACGACCAGGCATGGGTTGACGAATTGAACCGCAAGATCAATGAAGAGCGTAACAAGCCGGTACCGGCACCAGTCGTCACAGAAGTGAAGAAAGAGGTAGTGAAGAACGAAATGTTGGGTATGACCGTATCATTCATTATCGACAAGTACAATATTACCGATATCCAGAAAAAGAATGTGGCAGAAGCTGCCAAGTATTTGGAAGACCATCCGGAAGTCAACCTGATCATAACAGGTTATGCCGACGTACAGACTGGTAATCCGGCCTACAATTTGAAATTGAGCCAGCGCCGTGCCGAAGCTGTCTGCAACATGATGGTGAAAGAGTTCGGTGTGGATCCAAGCCGCATCCGGGTGGATTACAAAGGTGATAGCCTGCAACCATACCAGCTGAAGAACGAGTGGAACCGTGTTGTAGTGTTCATCACCGAAGCACGCAACAAATAATTTTTTGTTCATAACTGAAAATGAGTAAGATTTGGTTGTCATTGGCACACATGGGCGGATCCGAACAAGAGTTCGTCCGTGAGGCTTTCGAAACCAATTGGGTAGTTCCCTTAGGGCCGAATGTAGATGGCTTCGAGCATGACTTGTCACAGTGGCTTTCAACGCATTGCGACCAGGAGGTACACGCCGTGGCATTATCATCAGGTACGGCAGCCATCCACTTGGCATTGATCATGCTGGGCGTAAGCAAAGGAGACGAAGTGATCTGCCAAAGTTTCACCTTTGCTGCGTCAGCCAACCCCATTTGTTATCAGGGTGCTACCCCCATTTTCGTGGACAGTGAGCCTGATACTTGGAATATGGATCCTATACTGCTTGAACAGGCCATCTGCGACCGTATGAAACAGACCGGCCTCAAGCCCAAAGCCATTCTTCCAGTACACCTTTACGGCACGCCTGCCCGCATGAACGAAATCTGTGACATTGCCTCCCGCTACGGCATCCCCGTGGTGGAAGACGCTGCCGAAGCAATGGGGGCCGTTTACAACGGACGCTATTGCGGGACCTTCGGTCAATATGGGATTTTCTCTTTTAACGGCAACAAGATGATCACCACCAGCGGTGGCGGCGCCTTATTATGCCATACGGAAGAGGAAGCCCAGAGAGTGAAGTTCTATGCTACCCAGGCACGTGAACCGTTCCCCTGGTACCAGCACGAACAGATCGGATACAATTACCGGCTCAGCAATGTGTCGGCTGGTATCGGACGCGGGCAGATGCGTGTAGTGGACAACCATATCGCACACCGCCGTGCCATCCATCGGCTATACACCGAGCTGCTGGCAGGACTTCCGGGTATCACTGTGGTAGAACCCAAGAAATCTACCATATTTCTACCCAATTATTGGCTGACTACAATTAAAGTGGACAGTAACGAAACCAGTTTCAGCGCCTTGCAGCTGATGCAGCACTTGGCAAAAGCCGACATCGAGACCCGTCCGCTTTGGAAACCGTTACACCTGCAACCCGTATTCTCATCCTCCCCCACCTACGTCAACGGAGTATCGGAAGCCCTGTTCAACTGTGGACTCTGTCTGCCTTCGGGATCAATGATGACGTGCGAGGATGTGATGCGTGTAGCGGATGCGATACGGAGTATGAGATAGATAATTTATTTAATAACAGACAGAGTTCTGCAAGAACTCAATCAATAAGAATCAAGAATAAAAAGGATGAAACGACTGTGATTTACAGTCTTTACCGATTTACGGAGATAAATATCCGGATGTGACATGTCGCTTTCGGCTTGTTCACGTTCCATCTCCAAATTCCTAACATCTTACAATTTTCTCTTTACTATGAAACTTTCATATAGCCAAGTTCTTGCAGAACTCGGTCATGTTTTTCTCTTTTCAAACTTTTGCCCTCTTACAGAATAAGAAGTCTGGCAAAATAAGAAAAAAAAGATGACAAAGAAAGTTTATACAAAGCCGGAGCTGAAAAGCGAGGCTTTCGTGCCGCAAACGCATGTGGCTGCTTGTGGAGATAGTGGAACTGTTTATAAGTTTACTTGTGATGCACCAAGAGGAACGTTGTATTATTTTAGAGATAAGCCTGCTTCTGGTTCACAACCCACTATAGGAAATCGAGGTATTTGGCTAGGAAACTATCATCCATGTAGTGCATTTCATGAAGCCGAAGCCCAATCTGGTTTTTATTGGGGATATGTTGATTACAACTATAATCAGAAATTTGAGAAAAGTGAATTAGTCATTGTTTGGAGAGGACAAAAGGGCTGGGAGGGTCACGCCACCAAGAACCTTGACATAAATTCTTGGGAAACTGCTAAATCCTAATCGGTAAATAAAACAGTAAATCGCAATCTTATTCATTTATTTCAATCTTGATTCCTAACGCTTAGATAAATTTATTGATTCTCATTAATAGAAATAGAGATTAAATAATATATGATCAGACTACTGGAGGAACTAAGTCAGAATATCGTTTGAGCTGCAAAGAATTAGTGTAATGAAAAGGAAAATGAAAGGATCATATTGTAGATGGTAAATCGCAATATATCAATTATTTCAAAATTCTTTCACACCGGAGTTTCTCCGGGACCCAATCACTATTTCGCTTCAAACCTTTTCTGATTTCCTTTCCTCCGAAACAGGAATCAAAAAAGAAAAAAATAGTATGAAGAAAGATTATCAAAAACCGATGCTTATTAGCGAAGAGTTCATTCCGAACGAATATGTAGCTGCATGCTATAACTTTAAAGCACTATTTCATTGTCATTATGGAGAAAACAATACAAACAATCATGGAAAACCATGCGCTACAACCTATGTAGATATTAATGGTATCCATGCTACAGGGCACGAAGGGACTATAGAAAAATGGGGTATACCTATTCTCAATATTGATTGGAATGGATTCGATTTAAGTGACGCAAAAGTAGGTGACAAGATTAAAGGCATCAAGTGGACTAGCTATGATACAGTAAATAACACTGGAGAATACAATCATCAAGGTTGGGGTGAAATCAGATCTGCTGTTGAAGAAATACCAGGTCGTCCTAACCACTCTTAAGACATTCCCCTATTTATGAAATTCGCATCAAATAACAGTATAGACTTGGACCTTAAAAGTAAAGTCTATACTGTAAACCTCTCAAATTAGGGTTCTAAAATATCTATCTTCGCTGCGAATCAAAATTTACGAATTATGCAAAGCAATGAAGACCTTGAAAGATTCTACTTTCCCTATCTTTGGGTCTATCATCGTAAAATATAGACTTGGTTGTATGCCAATAGTTAAAAATCAATCGAATTTGATAATATCTTTTTGTGAGATGCCAATTCTGGTGCCTTATAAAAAGGATATGCTCTAAATTAAGTATTAACTTTTGTTGGGCTTCAAAAAGGGAAGATAATCTATATATTTTCCATCGAGACAAATTTCGGTAACATATACGACCACGGAAGTAAATGAAATCCAATACACTAGACTCAAAAACTTTTCTTTGAAAAAAAATCATTATCCTAGTGGAATCCCTGCAAGACATAAACCCTGTGGAACGGGCATTGGTGAACAAAGCGACGGCAAACCGTACTCCGATCAATGCCACTATTGAATTGACACCGACGTGCAATTTCCGTTGTGATATGTGCTATATCCGCATGGAGAAGTCACAAGCCGAGAAAAGAGGAGGATTACGGAGCATAGAGGAATGGCTGCACATTGCCGACCAGCTACAGGAAATAGGAACGCTCTTCATCTTACTGACAGGAGGCGAGCCCCTACTCTATCCTGATTTCAAAGAATTATATATCCGGCTGAAAGAAAAAGGATTCATCCTCACCATCAATACAAACGCGACTTTGATAGATGACGAAACAGTACGTCTGTTTCAACGTTTGAAACCCCGGAGGGTGAATGTCTCGTTATATGGTGTGACCAACGGAACTTATCTCAATCTGTGCCACGCGACAAACGGTTTCGACCGTTGCCTGGAAGGACTGAAACGATTAAAAGAATATGGCATAGATACCAAACTGAACCTCACCTTGACACGACAAAATATAAAAGAACACCGGCAAATGCTGGAACTAGCTGACGAATGGGACTTACCTATGCTGACCAACAGTTACATTTCAGTCTATTCACGGCCGGGATGCGCCACCACGCTACCCCTTGATACGTGCCGCCCCGTACCGGATGAAGTGGCACATGCCGAGGTTGAGGCACTGGAACATAAATATGGCAAGGAATACACATCATACGCCACTCATGTCCTCCAGCAATTGGAACGTGGAGAATCTCCCGTACCTGCTGAAGGCATCGGACTTGCCTGCCGGGCAGGTAAAAGTTCCGCATGGATCAACTGGCAGGGCGTCATGACTCCGTGCGTCGATATGGAAACACCAGCCGTTTCGCTACTTTCCACAACCGTAAGCGATGCCTGGAAACAAATAGTAACCAAATGCGAACAACTTCCGTTCCATAAAGAATGCGCAGGTTGTACCTTACGCTCTATCTGTGATGTCTGCTATGCCAATGCCCGCAATGAAAAAGGGCAATGCGGCGGCATCGGCTACCTTTGCCGCATTGCAAAAAGTAAAAAGAAACAAATGAAAGGAAGTCTATAAAGACTTTTCTCATAAATACATATACATTCCAAGTTATGGATCATCTTCACGATGCCAACCTTTTGGAACGGGCATTGGTGGACAAAGCCAATCAGAGCCGTGTCCCGATCACTACCAACTTCGAGCTGACTCCCACCTGTACGCTCAACTGCGACATGTGCTTCATACGCACCGAACGCAGCGTGGTGGAACGGCACGGAGGTTTATCGCCTTTGCAACAATGGCTCGACTGGGCAGAACAACTTCAAGACATGGGTACACTCTTCATCCTTCTCACCGGAGGTGAACCGATGCTCTATCCACACTTCAAGGAGCTGTACACCCGGCTGCGCGAAATGGGATTCATCCTGACTCTCAATACGAACGGCACACTCATCGACAACGAAATGGTACGCATCTTGCAGACCCACAAGCCGCGGCGGATAAACGTCACCCTGTATGGAGACAGCAGAGAAACTTACGGACGCTTGTGCCACAATCCGCAAGGATACACCCTGTGCATGGAAGCCCTGAAACGGTTGAAAAAGGCAGACATTGATGTGAAACTGAACGTAAGTATCGTACGAAAGAATGAAAAAGATTACGACGAGATCATCCGTCTGGCCCAGCATCTGGACATTCCGGCAGAAGTAAACTCATACATGTTTCCTCTCTCACGCCCCGAATGCGGAAGTCTGCGTAACATTCTAACTGAAAGACTGGATGCCGACGAGGCGGCCCGCATCGAGATGCAATATATGGAGTACAAAAAAGGGAATGACATGGCACGATACATGCACGACTTGAAATATACGCTTGCCCATGTGGAAGGAACACGAGCCTGCTCTTTGGAGTGCAGAGCTGCCAAGAGTTCATGCTGGATCAACTGGCAAGGCATCCTCACCCCCTGTGTGATGCTGGATCAACCGGCCGTTGACCTGAAAAAGATTCCGATGACAACTGCATGGCAACAACTTTTAGAAGAAGCCAAGGAACTGGTATCCCATACCGAATGCGAGGGTTGCCACCTTCGTCCCGTATGCAACGTATGCTATGCCGCCGCACACTGTGAAAAAACAATCACCGGAAGCATGGACTATCTTTGCCAGATGGCGAAAGCCAAAGAACGGATCATTACGAATTATCCCCCCGTAATACATTAAAAACTGAAGATTGTGAGACTGAATATCGGCCCGCTAACGATTGAATTGTCAGGAGTGACAGAACAGGAGATTCCTGTTAACAGCCGTTTGTTTCTCGACCATAAACCCGCTACCAAAGAAGCGGACCGGTACTATACATTCTATTTTGTCAACCGTCTGCCTTTGCCGTCCAACGACTGGCAGATCACATTCCAACGCAACGACATCGTAGTTTTCCGGAAGGAAGAACAAGAAACACGCCTGCTGGCTGTAGGAAACCTGAATGCCTGCTATGCTCTCTATCAGGAAAGAAACGAAAGAGATGCCAACATCTATTTCATCGAAGGTCTGAAAAGAGAACTGCAAACAGATACCCTGTTCATTTCCTGCCTGTGCCTGGAACGTCCTTTATCTGTCCAGGGATGTTACATACTACATTGTACTTTTCTGGATTATCGTGGGCAAGCCATCTTATTCAGTGGTCCTAGCGGCATTGGCAAATCGACGCATGCCAACCTGTGGTGCCGGCATATTCCCGGCACCCAGGTACTCAATGGCGACCGTGCCCTGCTCTGTCCACTTCCAAACGGCGACTACGAGATAACGGGATGGCCTGTATGCGGTTCCAGCGGTATCTGTCACAATGAACGCCGCCCGTTGGAGGCCATTGTATTCATCGAACAGGCATCTGATAACACCATCCGTCCCCAGACAGCCATGAAGCATTTCAAAGCTCTCTGCTCGCAGGTTACAATCAACTGGTGGAATCCAAAGCTCACCGGCAAAGCACTCGACGATCTACAGGTTTTGACCAGACAGACAAGCATCAGCACCTATGCGTGCAACATGAATCCGGAAGCAGCCTTCACCCTGCACAGGTATCTGACCAAACTGGAAATTATCCGATAATGTGAAATACGCCCCATTATGAAGACTGTCGATACGAAAGAATATATATCCATGCTGCGTACCCTCATTGAGGAAGGAAAGCAGGTGAGCATGATCATCTCGGGCAGCAGCATGGCTCCATTCCTGATCCACGCAAGAGACCACATCTACCTGAAAAGCCCCTCCGGTGAACTTCGGAAAGGAGATATGGTGTTCTATCAGCGAAGCAACGGTGAATATGTCATGCACCGTATTTATAATGTTAAAAATGAAGAATATTATCTTATCGGTGACGCCCAGACTGTCATCGAAGGTCCAATTCAAAGAGAACAGATTTTCGCCATCATTATCAAGGTGAAGCGAAAAGGGAAATGGATAGTTCCAGAAGATTTCCAGTGGAAATTCTTCGCCCACATATGGCCGAACATAATTCCTTTACGCAGGACCATCATTAAAACATATCGTTTTTTCAAAAGATGAAAAGAACCAAAGAATTTATCAAACGAAACATAGCCGGAGAAATCGTACTGGTTCCTTCCGGACAGACCGCCCGAGAGTTCAACGGAATGGTCACCCTGACCGAAACCGGAGAATTTATCTGGGAGCATATCGAAGAAGCAGAAAGCTTCAACCATCTAGTACTGTTGATTCTGGAGGAATACGAAGTGGATAAAGACACCGCATCGCAAGATGCCGCAGGATTTATCATGCAACTGCTGCAAGCCGGCATGATCCGTCCCACAGGTATAAACTGGTAAACAGTAATCTGTTCAATTCAGATATGACAAACAATACAATAAGAAATGTTAGAAGAGAGATTCGTTTTCTTCGCGAGAAGCGCCGGATCTGTAAAAAATGTTAGATCAGGTAAGTTCAAGACCCTATGTTATCAGCGGATAATAGAATGAACTTACATTTTATTCCCCATTACATCTGCCTGTGAAGGTCGATGTAATTTTAACTATAAATAGGATAATGCAATAATATAAAGACAATGAGACTCAATTCTAATTTAATTCTTCGCCAAGTAGGTGGAGAATATATGATTGTCAATCCGTTTTCTGAAACCATGGATATGGCACAGGTCTATTCCTTGAATGAAACAGCCGCCTGGTTATGGAAACAATTGGAAAACAAGGAATTCACGGTAGATGAAGCCGGAGCACTGCTGTGCAATGAATATGAAGTAAATAAAGATACAGCCCGAAACGATGCCAACGAGCTGTGCCGACAATGGTTAGAAACTGGGTTAGCCATAGAATAAGACAAAAAGATGATCTCAGCCCCATTACAAAAGGCTTTCATGCTTTTGCTAAGGCAAGGACTGTGGGACCGGCAGGAAGACTGTTCCGCCCTTTTTCCTCTAGATGAAAAGGAATGGAATGAAATTCACAGCATGGCAAGAAAACAAACCGTACAAGGCATTATTTACGATGGCATCCGCCTGTTGCCGACTGAAGCCGTACCTCCCCGGAAGGTATTGCTTGGCTGGATGGTGGAAGTTGACACCTTGGAACGGGTGAACCGGCAACACCGGGAAACGATTAAAGCCCTCCAACAGATTTATGTACAATCACCTTCTATCCCTTTCCTGCTGCTAAAAGGGATAGGGACAGCTGACTTCTACCCTCATCCGGAACATCGCATAGCCGGAGACATCGACCTGTGGTTCGGAAACAAGACACAAACCGAACAAGCCAACCAACGGATGGAAAAATTAGGATTACCGGTAAAAAGAGGAACCAATGGTGAGGCTTCCTGTCTGATAAACAGAGTTCTGATTGAACATCACAGCAGGCTGATAGAGTTGCACAACCCTTTCCTCCAAAAAGAAATCCGCCAATGGGAAGCGGGGGTCTTTACCAACAGCCAAGGCAAACTTCCGAGCGAAGCGAATCATCTATTACTTTCCACCCACATATTGAAGCATCTTATCAATGAAGGGATCGGACTACGACAATTGTGTGATATAGCCATGGCTTTTAACGCATTACATTCTGTTACAAACAAAAACGAATTAGAGTGTATCTGTCGCAAATGGCACATTCACCGGTGGAACCGGTTACTTTATGCCCTATTGATAAAATATCTTGGCGTGCCGGCCGACCTTTTACCATTCAGTACCAGTCTCTGTCCGGACAAGTTAATGCAAGAGATTTGGGAAAGTGGCAATTTTGGACATGGAGACGAACGTTACGGTGAACGTCCCACCGGGAAATGGGCGAACAAACGATACACGTTGAAGCGGATCTTTCACAAAATGCACTTATCGTTAGGTTATGCTTTCGACGAAACTTTCTGGTGGCTGGCCGGATTAGCCCTCTTACGTTTCAAGGAAATGATAAAAAAGAAATGAAAGAATTGCTGAAAAAATTTTTGCAGAAGCTCACACGGGAGAATCTGAGCAATACATGTCAGTTAGGATGGAAAGCTTTCAAATGGGTTATGCAGGTAACAGAAGGATACCATTGGCTCATCACCTTCTCTATCTTTTCGGGTATTTTCGGAGTGGTCATGTCATTGGTCAATGTGGCCATGTCCAAATGGATCATCGATGTAGCTACCGGAGCACAGGAAGGGAATATTTACCTGGTAGCCACAATAGTAGCCTTATCCTTCCTGCTGGGTATGGGGATAAAACTTGTATCTCCCTGGATTTTTGGCAAGATCAACATGCGCATCAGTATCCGCATGCAAAATTCGCTGTCCGACGCCCTAATGATGTGTTCATGGAAAGGAGCAGGGAAATGGCACACAGGCGACCTGCTGACCCGTATCAGCAGTGACGCTTCCGAAGTGTTGGGAATGGGAATGGGCATTCTACCCAACCTGCTGGTTACCGGCTTGCAATTGGCAAGCTCTTTTATCTACTTGTGGATTCTTGACGCGCGTTTAGCTTGGTTCATACTGGGAGTCACCCCTCTTGTTTTATTGTCAAAGATTTATTTCAGAAAGGTCCGGGAACTGAGCTGTGCCCAAAAAAAGATGAACAGCGAGATGGGTACCGTCATGCAAGAAAATCTGTCCAAACGGATTCTAGTCCGCTCGCTCGGAGCCACCAACTACCGGAAACAGAAATTACATGAAACACAAGAGAAGTTGTTCAAATTGGGAATGGAACAAATCAAATTTTCCACTTTTACGCAAGGGGTCATGGGATTTACATTTGGAGGAGGGTACTTATGTGCATTCCTTTGGGGTATTTTCCAACTGCATAACCACGAGATAACATTCGGAACAATGACAGCCTTTCTTCAACTGGTCGGACAGGTACAGGGACCTTTTTTAGGGTTAATATCCATCCCTCCCAGTCTGATACGGGGATGGACCTCCGTGGAACGGTTAATGGCCCTCTTTGAAGATGTAGAACCGGACGAACACCCGGTCTACATAGACCAACCACTGACACTGAACTTTCGGAAAGTGTCTTTTGGCTATGAAGAGGGACAGCCGGTACTCGACCGGTTTACAGCTGCCTTTCATCCGGGAAGTTCCACCGCCATAGCCGGACCTACCGGAACAGGAAAAACGACCATTATCCGGCTGATACTGGCTTTGGTTTATCCGGAAAAGGGACGCATCGATTTGACAACTGATGACGGACGGACACTCAGTGTGACCCCCGATTTACGCATCAACTTCGTCTATGTGCCCCAAGGAAATACGTTGCTGAGCGGTACCATCCGGGAGAATTTATGGCTGGGTAGTCCGGGAGCAGACGAAGAGGCTCTGCATAAAGTCATCCGGCTGGCCTGCGCTGAATTTGTGTTCAGTCTGCCGGAAGGACTAGATACCAAGATAGGGGAACATGGATATGGCTTGTCTGAAGGACAAGCCCAACGGATTGCAATAGCCCGCGCACTGTTGCGTCCCGGGCGGATCTGGCTGTTTGATGAAGCATCATCGGCACTTGACACCGAGACCACCACACACCTCATGGACAATTTGTTGCAATGGGGAAAGAATAACACATTAATATTTGTGACACACGATTCACGACTGATGGAACGATGTGACCAAGTGATTCATATAAAGGAATAAAAAACAATTAATTATAAAACAATGGATAAAACAATCAAACTGGCCTGTCTGTTGGCAATAATCATTTTTAGTTCGTGCGCTTCACGCAAAGATTTTGTCTATTTACAAGATATGGATGAACTACAGGAATATCCTATGGTTCAAAAATATGAAGCCATCATCCATAGGGATGACAGATTGAGTATTATTGTGAACAGCAAAAACCCAGAACTGTCCCTGCCTTTCAATATGTCCGGAAGCAGAAGCTATTCTGTAGAAGCAGACGGAAGCATTTCCAACAATGAAGTGGGGGTATTAAGTGATGAAAAAGAAAAAGGTTATTTAGTGGATATCAACGGGAATATAGACTTTCCTGTGCTGGGACAACTGCATGTGGAAGGACTGACCCGCCGACAATTAACCGAACTGATCAAGAAACGACTGATCAACGAAGAATTGCTGAAAGATCCTATGGTCACCGTCAATTTCCTTAACTTCAAATTTTCCGTGCTGGGAGAAGTTGGACATGTAGGAACCTTTGAAGTGAAAGGCGACCGCATCACTCTTCTGGAGGCTCTTGCCATGGCCGGAGACCTGACCCCCCGATCCCGTCTGGACCGTATCGCCGTCATCCGCGAATATGGGAACAAGCGACGAATCCTGTTCCACGACATCCGCAGTAAAGACATCTTCACATCGCCTTACTATTACCTGCAACAGAATGACATCGTTTACGTAGAACCCACCAACATGAAGGCCACCGAACAGGCCCAGAGAAAACTGAGCACGTGGAGTATGATCCTGTCCTTCATCACCACAATCACCTCACTGGTGTTGTTAACTACTAAATAAAAAAGAAACGACATGATAAGAATGAGTGAACAAAAAGATATGTCGGGAGATAAGACCTTAAGCGGGGGAGGATTCAATATCAACCCCGTTGACATCATCATGTACCTGTTGTCCAAATGGTACTGGTTTGTATTGTCGGTCAGTCTGTTCGGCGGATATGCATGGTATCAATATGCCAAACTTCCCTTTATCTATTCACGGTCAGCCACCGTCATGATAAAGGACGCCTATTCAAACAACATCGGTCGCGGGCTGGACCGTTTTAACACCTATTCATATACCAATGTATCCAATGAGATCCTGCAATTCCAGTCACACAAACTCATGCGCGATGTGGTGAACCGTCTTCACGCCAATGTATGCTACCTCATCATGGATGACTTGCGTGAGGAGGAACTTTATACGCAAGCCCCTGTCAAGGTTTCATTCCCGGAAGAAGAGGATCATCTTGATTTCAGCCTGACAGTCAGAATCCTGAACAGGAAGCAAGTCCGGTTATCCGATTTCTCGACAGACGCCACAAGTATAACGCTGACGGCCAATCTGGGTGACACTATCCAGTCGCCCGTAGGAAAAATAGTGGTCTCACCCACCTTATATTATACAGACAAGTGGTTCAACACACCGATTACGATACGCCGGCAGAGTACGGACACAATGGCCAGCCTATTCAGAAGCAACCTGAACATCAGCCAAGCTGAGAATGACGCCTCCATCCTCTACCTGTCACTCCGTGATTACTCCACCGCCCGTGCCGAAGATGTGCTCAATATGCTGATTACAGTGTATAATGAAGAGACTATCAAAGACAAGAACCAGATAGCCATCAATACCTCCAGCTTCATCAACGAGCGTCTGGTCATCATCGAAAAAGAACTGGGAGGCGTGGAAAACGAACTTCAGTCCTACAAACAGAACAATGACATCATCGATATCGGTTCAGCCGCTTCCATGTCCATGTCAGACAAACGGCAGTACAGCTCGACCACTCAGGAACTGGAATTACAGGCACGCATGGCACGCTACATCAAGAGCTACCTGGTGGACCCGTCCAAAGAAACCGAGCTTATCCCTTCAAACACCGGCATAGCCGACATCAACATTGAAACCCAGATAACGGCCTATAATGCCAACAAGTTGAAACGAGACAAACTGATAGAAGGAAGCAGCGACAAGAATCCCATCGTCCAGGAACTGAACAAGAATCTGATTGCCATGCGGCAGAATATCATCCGGGCCATCGACAATATGATTGTCAGCATCGATGTGAAACTGAACGAGGCACGAAGCAGGGCCGGAGAAGCCCAGTGGCGGGTAACCAACATACCTAGACAACAGCAGCAAATGCTTTCTATCGAACGTCAGCAACGCATCAAAGAGGAACTTTACCTCTATCTACTGAACAAACGCGAAGAAAATGCGCTGAGCCAGGCCACCACCGAAACTGACGCCCGTGTGCTCGATCCTGCTGGAGGAGGGGATGCTCCGATTTCTCCCAACGGACGCAGCATGATCATGGCAGGTGTCATGAAAGGAATCGCCCTGCCGGCCATTGTCCTGCTATTGTTCCTGTTCTTCGATACCCGTATACGCAACCGCAAGGACATCGAGGATGCTGTAACCGTTCCTTTCCTGGGCGAAATACCCAAGGATTCATCCAAAGGGAAAACAGAGAATAAAGAAACGGCACATGGCATTGCTGTCCGTGCCCAAGGGCGTGACATTGTATCGGAAGCCTTCCGCATAATACGCACCAACATGGATTTTATGCGTGTCAAGTCAAAGAACATGCAAGTCGTCACTTTCAGCTCGTTCGGACCGGGTGCCGGCAAGACATACGTATCCAGCAATCTGGCAGCCAGCTTCGCGCAAACCGACAAGAAGGTCATCCTGATTGACATGGATATCCGTAAAGGGACTTTGACTTCACATACCCGCCTCCACACAAAGGAAAAAGGAATGACCTCTTTTCTGGCAGGCAAGGCCACAACGGATGAAATCATCAAGCACAACGAGATCTGTGAAAATCTGGATTTCATTCCGGCCGGTCCCATCGCCCCCAACCCGTCAGAGCTATTGCTCAGCGAACAACTGGAAGTACTGATAACCGAACTGCGCAACCGTTATGACTATATCTTTGTCGACAATGTGCCTGTAGGAGTGGTGGCCGATGCCGCCATCACCAACCGCATAGCCGACCTGACCATCTTCGTGGTACGGGTTGGCAAACTGGACCGCCGCATGTTACCGGAAGTGGAAAAAATTTATCGCAGCGGACAACTGAACAACATGTCGTTGGTACTTAACGGGGCCATAGTAAAGACAGGCGGATACGGAGGCTATGGATATGGTTACGGCTACGGCTATGGTTATGTGGATGGTTCCGAATCATGCTGGAAACGGCTGTTCAGAAAGAAATCCTAAAATCCCCCCAAAAAAGAAGTAGGATGTTTGGTATATTCAAGTCCAAATACAATTTGATTAATTCTGGTTTAATGAAGGGTATGACCGATGTCCATTCCCATGTTCTTCCGGGAGTGGACGACGGTTCGCCCGACATAAATGCCAGTCTATCCCTGCTGCGCTATATGGAATCCATAGGGTTGCGGAAAGTGTGGCTCACCCCCCATATCATGGAAGATTATCCCACACCGAACAAGAAGCTGCGACAACAGCTCGACGTGTTGAAGGCGGCCTATTCCGGCCCGTTGGATCTACGGCTGTCTTCCGAATATATGATGGATGCCGCTTTTACAAACAAGCTGGATGGAGAAGTGCTGCCTTTGGGCAGCAGCCACCTGCTGGTCGAGACATCCTACATGTACCCTCCTCCCGGTTTGCCGGATATCCTGATGAAAGTATGGAATGCCGGTTATCAACCGGTCATCGCCCACCCGGAGCGTTACCTGTACATGGAAGAAAAAGATTACCTTCTGCTGAAAGAGAAAGGTTACAGCTTTCAACTCAATCTGATGTCACTGAGCGGTTACTATGGCCCGCACCCCAAAGTGGTCAGCGAAAAGCTGTTAAAACAAAAAATGTACGATTTTGTGGGTACGGACCTGCACCATTTGGAGCGTTACCGGCCCATGCTTGACCAATTGAGGTTGACCCGAAGACAACTCGAAGCTTTAGAAGGTCTGATTGCTAACAATGCGCGTATTTAACTGTCTGTCGGGAGGTATCCTGTGCGGTCTGACACTGCTGTTGATATTTCTCCCCTGCTTCACTCCCGAGTGGGCCGGAAATCTTATCTTCATCAGTCTATCGGCGATTCCTATATGTATAGCCGATGGGATTATTTTCGCGATTCTGCTTTGGAAACATAATCGTTGGTGGATGCTTTACTTGCTTTTGCTATTAGGTAGTTCACCTATTCTATCCGGTTACTTTCCGCTTCATTTCCTACATAGAGAAGAAGTGCCAGATTCCAATCAGCTAAAACTGGTTTGCTGGAATGCCGAAGGGTTCAGACTGAACAAAGACACCCTGGCGAAGGCCATCCATAGCATTCGTATCCTGCAGCCCGGCATCGTCTGCCTGCAGGAACGTCCCCATACCAATCTTCTGGCATGGGACACCATCCGAGCTGCTTTTCCCGATTACCCCTATTGCATCGTCAACTCGCGGGAGGATGAAATTCTTAATCTGGCCGTCTTCAGCCGCTGGCCTGTCGGAAACGTTCAAGAGTACTACTTCCCGGACAGCTACAATAAGATGCTTCAAGCGGATATCCGGATGATAGGGCAAACTTTCCGGTTATTCAACGTCCATCTGCAAACTACCGGCATGAATGAATCATCCTCAATGAAAGACAGACTCCAGACGATGCGCCACCACGCCATCCGGCGTAACCGGCAAGCCGATCTCTTGGCAAACGCCATTGCCGAGAGTCCTTATCCGGTCATCGTGTGCGGTGATTTCAACGATACACCGGCTTCGTATGTTTACCGGAAAATCAGCCGGTCACTGCAGGATTGCTTCCTCCAGGCCGGCCGGACATGGAAAGGCAGCTACCAACGCTGGGGCGATTTTTTACGAATAGATTATACGCTCTGTTCACCTGCATTCCAAGTGAATTGTTACCAACTGGTTTCCAATCCCTGGAGCGACCACAAACAGCAGCACTGTGTGCTCTATCTGGACAAACGCTACTAAAAAACAAGATTTCAAAAAATGACTAAAGAAAACTGGACAATAGAAATAAAGCCAAAGAAAAAATGGCTGGATATAGATCTGAAAGGTATATGGCGGTACCGTGACCTATACTATATGTACGTGAAACGCGACATTGTCACCGTGTACAAACAAACTATTCTGGGTCCTCTCTGGTTCCTCATCCAACCGATCTTCACTACCGTGATGTATATGTTCATATTCGGTGGCCTGGCAGGTATCTCGACGGACGGAGTACCACAGCCTTTATTCTACATGGCAGGTATCATGCTGTGGAATTATTTCAGTTCCGCGTTCAACGTATCCTCCAATGTGTTCACGGCTAATGCGGGCGTGTTCGGCAAAGTCTACTTCCCCCGTCTGGTCGTGCCGTTGTCCGGCATCACCTCCAACCTAATCAAGTTCGGAATACAATTGTTGTTGTTCATTGCCATGTATCTCTATTTTTATGTGAAAGGAGCTTCACTGCATGTCAATGCCGCCCTGCTGTTGTTTCCGTTCCTGACATTTCTGATTGCATTCCATGCCATGTCGTGGGGGTTGATCGTATCGGCGCTGACCACCAAATACCGTGACCTCACCCAGTTGGTCACCTTCGGCCTGCAACTGTTCATGTATGCCACTCCGGTCATTTATCCGCTAAACGCAGCTCCGGAAAAATACCGTGACATCATCGCGCTCAACCCGTTGACCCCCATATTCGAGACCTTTAAATACAGCTGCATGGGGTGTGGTTCACTTGATTGGGGCGGATTGGCATATAGCACTTTGTTTATGCTCTCCACCCTGTTCTGCTCAGTAGTCATCTTCAGCCGGGTGGAACGCAATTTTATGGATACAGTGTAAGCAGCAGAATTAAAAAAAGAGAATAAGAATGAACGATATAGCAATCCGGTTTGACCATGTGGGCAAACTCTACAAACTCGGTCTGGTCGGCACCGGCACACTGAGCCACGACCTCAACCGCTGGTGGAAAACGACCATTCTCCGCCAGGAAGACCCCTATCTGAAGATAGGCGAAACCAACGACCGCAGCAAGAAAGGCGCGTCGGAATATGTCTGGGCGTTGAAAGACATCACCTTCGATGTGCATCAAGGCGATGTAGTAGGCATTATCGGAAAAAACGGTGCCGGGAAGTCCACCTTGTTGAAACTTCTGTCGCGTGTCACCTCCCCTACCACCGGAGCCATCCGTGCCCGTGGCCGCATTGCCTCTCTCTTGGAAGTCGGTACCGGTTTCCATCCGGAACTGACCGGCCGTGAGAACATCTACATGAACGGCTCCATCATGGGCATGACTCGCCACGAAATCTCCCACAAGTTGGACGAGATAGTCGACTTTGCCGGTGTGAAACGCTATGTAGATACCCCCGTAAAACGCTATTCCAGCGGCATGACCGTCCGTCTGGGCTTTGCCGTAGCCGCTTTTCTGGAACCGGAAATACTGGTAGTAGATGAGGTACTTGCCGTAGGTGATGCCGAATTCCAGAAGAAAGCTATCGGCAAGATGCAGGACGTGTCGAAAGGCGAAGGGAGGACGGTGTTGTTTGTGAGTCATAATATGGGTAGTATGCAACGGCTATGTTCACGTGGAGTATTATTGGAAAATGGGAAGGTTAAATATATGGGAAGCATATCCGATACCATCCGTACTTATCAAAGTGATGAAATCATTCAAAACTCATTTGAAGGAACTGACGGAAACAAACAAATACTCTATTTGAAAAAAGCCTCTGTTTCATCCAGCGATGGAAACATATTCTACAATTCTTCTACTATTAAAATAGAATTTGAAATATGCGTAAAGAAACATATTCCTTCTTTGGTTATTGGATTTAATCTATATAGCATCTTCCAATACCCACTGGCACGAGCCGACTACAATGATGAGAACAAAAAGACATCGCTAGAACCGGGAAGTTACCACTTTACTTTCGAGATTCCTCCTTACACCCTATCCAATGGAGAATATAAAATTGTTTTTGATGTGGCGGAAAGAAATGTAAAGTGCTACACAACAAAAAAGTCGCAATTGACATTCAATGTACTTCAAGGGGAAGATTGCTTCGGTAATGTATTTGCAGAAGATATTCCCATTAAGTCTTCTCTTATCAGAGAAAATTGGTTGAAAGAAATTAAAACATATTAAATCAGCATGAAATTATCTGTCGCACTTTGCACCTATTAATGATGAAAAATATATAAAAAAACAATTAGAATTTATTCTAAATCAAACATTACCTATAGATGAAATAATTATTTGCGATGATCGATCTCAAGATAACACTATACAACTAATTAAAGAATTAAAGATACGACAAAAAATCATTCTTTCAGTTATGAACGTTCATTTATTAATCGTTTTTCAACTAATAGAAAGATAAAAAAGTCACAATATCCTAATTCACA
The DNA here is from genome assembly GCF_040929485.1 of Phocaeicola sp. RTP21198st1_B8_RTP21198_201120. Taxonomy (NCBI): domain Bacteria; kingdom Pseudomonadati; phylum Bacteroidota; class Bacteroidia; order Bacteroidales; family Bacteroidaceae; genus Phocaeicola; species Phocaeicola sp. RTP21198st1_B8_RTP21198_201120. The sequence continues at coordinate 103,999 of NZ_JBCOCI010000005.1, forward strand.
ATATAGTATTTTTCATGTCGCTGAGTTTTTATAATAAATGGAATAAACTTCAACCATCTATACTTTTGGGAGATTGGACATATGAATTCATAATTAAGGAAAGATTAAAAAGGAAACCATATTGAAGATACAAATTTCTCACACTTATTTCAAATTATAAAAAATGACAAAAGATCTCGTATCGATTGGAATACCTGCATACAAAGCTACATATTTAAAAGAAGCCATTGACTCTGTTTTAAATCAAACTTACACAAAGTTCGAACTGATCATAGTCAATGACAAATCTCCTGAGAACATAGAGGAAATTATTTCTACATATAACGACAAACGTATCAGATACTATAAAAATGAGGACAATTTAGGGAAAACCTCCATTGTCCTAAATTGGAACAAATGTCTTTCCTATGCTAATGGTGATTTTTTTGTACTACTATGCGATGATGACATTATGCTACCGAATTTCATTGCAACGATGCTTGGTTTAGTTAAAAGCCATCCACAATGCAATGTCTTTAAAACAAGAACGCTCCTTATTGACAGTAAAACCAATACAAACATAGGAAAATCTCCCTTGTTTCCTAAATATGAAACATTTGCTGATTTCCTTTCAAATACTATTATTGGAAAAAGAAAACATACAATATCGGAATTTTTTTATAGGACACAACATATTCAACAATTAGGAGGGTATCAAATTTATCCGGCAGGTTATTATGCTGATGATGCTTCCATCTTACTTTTCTGCAACAACAATGGAATTGCATCAACAGAAGAAAGCCTAATAGTTTATAGAAAAAGTGAAAATAACATTTCTTCAAGCTCATGTTGGAATGTAGAAAAATCCAAAGCTGCTTTAAAGTATTATCAATGGATTATTGATGAATTCCCCATGAAACAACAAGATGAGCAAATAATACAACAAAGACTTGATTTTGATTTGTATACTTATTTTTCAGCAGCATTAAATATTCATCAATCTATCCAAATATTAAATTGTATTCCAGTCAACATTTGGAATTGGAAAAAGAAATTATTATGTCTTTACAAGTTCATATTAAATTCTTATGCAAAGCAAATTAAATAATCTTCTTTTCCTCATCGAATCCCTATCTGGCGGTGGGGCAGAAAAGGTATTGACCACCTTGTTGCAACATCTCGACTCGAACAAATTTGATGTCACACTATGTTGCATCGTAGATTGCGGGAAATATGTAAACGATGTAAAGCCATACGTTCACTATACTTCTATATTGCCCAATCCAGAACAAATAAAAGGAATAAGGAAACTGATTTATCAACTCAAATACAAATTAATCTATTCGTGGCTTCCGTTACGATTGGTTTACAAATGGTTTGTTCCACATCATGCAGACGTGGAGATCGCTTTTGTGGAAGGATTTGCAACTAAACTATTGGCACATTCTACTAATAAACAGGCCAAAAAGATCGCTTGGGTACACACTGATTTTGAAAAACATCATTGGACTAATGTTATATTTAAGAATAAACAGAATGAAGAACAGACATATAGCCGATATCACCAAATTGTCACAGTTTCTGTTACTGTCCAAAAAGCCTTTATAAAAGCTTTCCCTTTAGTAAAAAGTTTAGTAAAAATCATTTATAACCCTATAGATCACGAAGACATTATAAAAAAAGGAAAGCAATACGAACCTTTGCCTTCCAAAAGCAAAATACGATTAATCAGCATTGGCAGACTGACCAAAGTTAAAGCATACAGCCGGTTGCTCCACATCGCTTTACGTTTGAAGCAATCCGGATACGCTTTCGAACTATGGATATTGGGAGATGGTGAAGAACGTGAAATGCTTCAACATTATATCTGCAAAAAACAGTTGGAAGATTGTGTTACTCTATGGGGATTCCAAACAAATCCATACGCCTTTATGACACAATCCGACTTGTTTGTCTGTTCTTCAATCAGCGAAGGGTATAGTACTGCGGTAACTGAAGCACTTATTTTGGGGCTTCCGGTTGTGACCACTGATTGCTCCGGTATGAATGAACTTCTGCAAGGAGAAAAGTATGGCATCATTACAGAGAATTCGGAAGCGACCTTGTTTGAAGGTATTAAACAACTACTCGACCATCCAGAGCAATTGTCACATTACAAAGAGAAGGTAATCAAACGAGGGAAGGAATTTACTTTGGAAGTATTGATGAAACCAATTGAAACATTATTAACTCGATGAAAAAAAAGATCCTTTTCTTTACTAACGGACTTTATGGTGGAGGAGCTGAACAAATTCTGCTGACGCTATTAACTCATATTGATTATACATTGTTCAACATTACATTATATAGTCTGACCAAAGATGATGTAACAAAAGAGTATCCCGAGCAAATTCATTACAACTACATCTTCCATCCAATTAGCGACCAAGACAATTGCTGGAGACGAATAACTAAAAAGATCATTAATAAATTCAAACACCTAATCTATCATCACTTTTCTGCCAAATTGTTTTACGCTCTTTTTGTCAAAGGGAATTACGACACCGAAGTAGCCTTTATTGAAGGATATGCCACCCGAATCGTTTCTGGATCTAACAACAAGCGATCTAAAAAGATCGCTTGGGTACATACTGATTTAAAAAACAATCATTGGACAACTATAGCATACAGAAGCTGTCAAGAAGAACAAGAGTCCTATCAACAATTCGACGAGGTTACTTCTGTCTCTTTGGATGTAAAAACAAGTTTCGACCTATTGTTTTCCCATCCCAACAGCACAGTCACTTACAATCCTATTGATGAAAACAAAATAAAACTACTAGCAGACAAATCTATCAATCCAATTTGCTGGTTAGAACAAGGATTGATAATGGTCACTATGGGAAGATTAGTACCACAAAAAGGTTACGACCGATTGCTTCCTATCATCAAAAGATTAAAAGACGAAGGTTTTCGTTTCTCACTAAATATTTTGGGAGAAGGAACCGACAGGGAAAAATTGGAACAGTACATCAAGCAACACCATTTAGAAACATGTGTCCGACTAAGCGGATTTCACACCAACCCCTATCCTTACTTGGCAAAAGCCGATTTATTTGTCTGTTCATCGCGGGCAGAAGGATATAGTACAGTAATCACAGAAGCATTAATTTTAGGCTTGCCCATTATTACAACTCGCTGTGCTGGTATGCAAGAATTATTAGGAGAAAATGGTGAGTTTGGACTTATCGTTGACAACAATGGCACATCGCTATACGAAGGACTTAAAACCCTATTGTCAAGTAATACCTGCTTAATGCATTACAAACAAAAATCTCAAGAAAAAGGTAGACAATTTGCTCTAAAGAATTTAGAACAAAAAGTCTACGAGAAATTGTAGTAAAAAGAACAAAAAACTCATTCTATCGGATTCGTACGATGATTTCTATCATAATACCTGTATATAACGTAAAACTCTACTTAGACAATTGTATTCAATCGGTTATCCAACAAAGCTATACAGATTTTGAATGTATCTTAGTGGATGATGGTTCTACGGATGGTAGTAGTGAAATATGTGACCAATGGGCAGAAAAAGATAACCGGATTATAATTGTCCATCAACCCAATGGAGGAGTATCATCCGCTCGAAACAAAGGATTGGAACAAGCAAAGGGAGAATATATCTGTTTTATTGATAGCGATGACTGGGTAGATGTTGATTATCTTTCGGCAATGATAAACAATTTGAAAGAGAAAGAAACTGATTTGATAATATGTGGATTGACTCAGGAATTCAAAGACGGGAATTGCATAGATTATATACCTCAACAGTCACTAAATTTCGAGTTAGGCTGCAATCATACAAACTATTTTGTAATGCTGAATGAACAGAACTTATTGTACGGACCAATTGTGAAACTATACAAAAACAACATCATACAGCATCATCAAATTTTGTTTGACCCACAAGTTTCATACGGTGAAGACCTTTTATTCAACTACCAATATTTGGAATATGCACACACCATTGCGTGCATAAACGAAAGTCATTATCATTATCGCATATTAGGTAGCGGAACCTTATCTAGTAAGTTTCGTCCCAAACAATTTGATACAGACTATCAACAATGGAAGATATTACAGTCTTTTTATCAAAGACATCATTTATGGTCATCAACGGCTCAGACTTATCTGTACAAACGACTGTGGGGTATTCTATACGATGGAATTTTTCTCTATCCACGTCTGCAAAATAAAAAAATCTCTTATCTACGAACTATTCTTGCGATACCGGAAATAAAAAAATTGAAAGATTTTACACAATGCTTTTCGTGCAGCAATTGGATCAAGCAGTCCATTCTGTATCGGTTATATCCTATATTCTATATTTATTTTTCAATCATTGCCAAAAGATGAAACTTTTATTATATCCTCACGGAGGTAGTGGCAACCACGGATGTGAAGCTATTGTACGTTCGACACTAAAAATGATACCGACAGCTACTCTATTTTCCAGCAACCCGGATGAAGACAAAAGATACGGTCTGGACGCCATCTGTACTCTTCGGGCAGCACAAGCACCAATGTCTCATCTCAGTTTGGCGTACTGGAAAGCCTTTATACGTTATCGCTTCGGAGACAAAGAAGCGTTCGACCGTACCAGTTTTCGCTCTATTTTTCAAGAAGCCAACTCAGATAGTTATGCTTTGTCTATCGGTGGGGACAATTATTGCTACGGAGTGCCTGTTTTCATTTATTTGGTCAACAAACAGCTTCGAAAACAAGGGATAAAGACTATCTTGTGGGGATGTTCCGTTGAGCCGGAAGTTCTAAAAGGCGATATACTGAATGATTTACGTTCCTACACCCATATCTTTGCCCGTGAAAGCATCACGTATGAAGCCATGAAAGAAAAAGGGATACAACAACTCTCTCTCTTTCCTGATCCGGCTTTTCAGCTTAACCGTACAGACCTTACTTTACCCGAGGGTTTTGCAGAAGGTAATACGGTAGGCATTAACGTCAGTCCTATGATTATAAAACACGAAAAGGCGAAAGGGATGACACTTCTGAACTATCGACAATTAATTCGTTATATTATTGCCACCACGGATATGCAAATTGCATTGATTCCTCATGTAGTATGGAACTATAACGACGATCGGATCCCATTGCAATTCCTCTACAACGAATTCAAAGGGACCGGTCGTGTCGTTCTTATCGAAGATCATAACGCCGAGGAACTAAAAGGTTTCATCTCCCGTTGCCGTTTTTTGGTAGCCTCACGCACACACGCTTCCATTGCAGCCTACTCCACTCAAATACCTACTTTGGTGATGGGTTATTCGGTAAAGGCACGTGGCATAGCCCGCGACCTGTTTGGTAACGAAGAGCATTATGTCTTGCCCGTGCAGTCTCTGCAACAGGGAAACGACCTGCTCAAAGCATTTCAATGGTTGCAAACACACGAGGACGAGATTAGAAAACACTACCGTACATTCATGCCGGGATACTTATCCAAGACATTCCAAGCCGGACAATTGCTTCAAACATTATGATTCTAATGGTTTACATACTCACCTTAATAGGGACAATAGCCCTTATATTCTTTTCCGTTGATTGGACTATTGAACTATACAAATGGCAAAGTCGCATCCACATTGGTAGATGGACAGACCGCAAAGCATGGCAGCAAGCTGTTGAAAAAAAGGCACGCCAATGGCTATACAAAAGCCCTACCGTACAGATTACGGATCAAGATCGGTTAGTCCTTTGGGATATGCTAAAAGGGAACTATCGTTCCACCACCATACAAAGCTGGCAGGATGCCGGACTCCTTTTATCCTTGCCCGAACAGGACGCCCAAGAGTATGTCAAACGCCACCCCTCGCTATTCATAAAAGAAAATTGGCAGATAGACCAATCGCTATTGGCGTATGTCTTAAAAAAGAAAGATGCACTTTATATGGAAACAGAAAAAGAGATTAAAGAACACTTTATATCTTATCAACAAACTGAACAGACTATACCTTATCGGAAAACATTACCTCACATTCGCTTTGTCGATACCATCGGATTGGTTTGTCCCTTTTTACACCAATGCGATTTCAGTGATTTAGCCATCCGACAAATTGAAGAATACGATCATTGCTTATGGGAAGAAGTATTTCCCCCACATGCATACGACTTAGCCTCACATAAGCCCTTGGGAGTATTTGATTGGGCACGCGGATGGGGATGGTATGTCTTAGGACTTATCGAAACTGCCGATTTACCTGGAAACAAGAAACGAATACTAAACTTGAGTAACCATCTGCTGCCTTTTCAGAAAGCAGATGGAGGATTCAGTTGTTTGGTATTCAATCCTAACGAACGATTTGAATCTTCGGGCAGCGCCTTGTTTGGATTGTTGTTCGTTCATGCGTACCGAGTGTCTGGTGATGAACGTTACTTGAATGCCGCAATAAAAATTGAAAAAGCACTTATGAAGGCTACCCGTCGAGATGGCACGATAGATTTTGCACAGGGAGATACCAAAGGCATTGGTTCTTATTCACAAATATTTGATCGAATGCCTTTTGCACAAGGAATGGGACTGTATTTATCTAAAACATTAGATATATATGAAAAAACTATTGGTTGACATTTGGAATTGTTTATTCGACTGTTACTTGACAGTTCGAAATTCACTCTATCTCTTTATGGATATTCCATATCGAAAAGTTGTAATAGCTCCTCACGTTGTATCCATTGAAGAAACCATCCGATACATCATCCAATCGCATTGTTCGGTCAGCCGTTTAGGAGATGGCGAAATAAAGATAGCTAATGGAAAGGCACTCGCTTTCCAAACCCAACAACCGTTACTACAACAAAAAATGCAAGAGGTACTGTCGGTACCTATTTCCAATCACATCGTATGCCTGCCGGATATATTTACAGACTTAAGCCTCTACAATATAGAAGCGCGCAACCACTGGAAACTTCATTTGGCATTTTACAGGAAATCGTGGTACAAGTATATCAATCGTAAAAGAATATTTCATAATGCTTTCATCAGCCGTTGTTACATGATGTTTGCCGACAAAACACAGTGTGCCTTTTATTTTAAACTCATACAACAAATCTGGGCAGACAAAGACATTCTGCTCATTGAAGGCGAAAAAAGTCGATTAGGTGTCGGTAATGATTTGTTTGACAATGTCAAATCTATTCGACGGATATTAGCACCCAATACAAACGCCTTTGATCACTATGATGCCATTATGAAAATAGTTCAGAAATATTCTCCTAATGAATATCTCATTCTTCTGGCTTTAGGCCCTACTGCCACAGTCATGGCTTACAACCTTGCCCAAAAAGGATACCAAGCCATTGACATCGGTCATATCGACATCGAATACGAGTGGTACAGAATGGGAGCGAGCCACAAAGTGCCCATTCCAAGCAAATATGTCAATGAAGCCGATGCAGGTGTAGGAGTGGGCGACATCCATGATGAAAAATATAAAAAAGAAATTATATGCCGGTTTTAAGTATCATCGTACCTGTATATAATGTTGCAACTTATCTACGAGAAGGATTGGATTCCATACTTAGGCAAGAAGTTCAAGACATAGAAGTGATTTGTGTTGACGATTGTTCATCTGACTCATCGCCCGACATTCTGAAAGAATACCAGGCAAAGGACAACAGAATACAATTTATTCGTCAATCAGAAAACAAAGGTCCAAGTGCCACTCGAAACATCGGCATAAAATATGCTAAAGGAAAATATATTGCTTTTTTCGATCCAGATGATAAAGTGGAAAATAATCTATATGCCGAATTAATTCATGCTATTGAGGATAAAAAAACCGATTTGGCTTTATGTGGTTATTCTACATTCCCCACTCATCAGATACACATACCGAATTTCAAACCATACCATGCCATGCAACCTATGGACTTTATTCAAAAGAATCCAAGAATAGAAATGAATAACGATTTATGTTATACTTGGAGGTTTGTATTCAAACGTAATTTTCTTATCAATAAAAAAATAAGGTTCATTAAAAACCTGCATGTCGGAGAAGATACAGTTTTTAATTATGAATGCGTCCTACAGGCGTCTTCAATCATAATGATTCCAAAGGCATTATATCAATATCGTATCAATAATGCAGGTAGTTTGATGAGGCTGCGTTATAAGCCCTATTTAACAAACAATCTACAAAAATTGGTTGATGAAAAGAAAAGACTTATCAGAAAATACAATATTGAACATTACATCCCCATAACAACTGACTTGTCTGAAAAAATCATCCTGCGTTATTTGCCGATGCTTTTCAACAATCTATATAATAATTCTAATCAACCGGACAAGAAGCAGGGCATTCAACAAATTTTATCAATGACTATGATACGAGATTCCTTCCGTATTATAGGTTTTCGCAACATTTATCCTTCATGGAAAGAATACTTATTCTATCTGGCCATGAAGTTCAAATTTACACGATTGGTTTGTTATGAATACAACAAGATATTTACACCAGAAAAAAGAGTATAATAAATGTCAATTTATTGAGGCCCACTATATATTAAACAGCTTACACAAGCCTTCTGTAGTCTTTATGGTATTAGGGACATTATGCTCCTATACATACAGGAACAAGTACCTTCACGAAGGTTCGGAGCGATGATAGTCGAGGAGGAAAATTCATGTTTCCTACGTGAACCAAAGTAAGATATGTTCGTGGACCAAGTTAAGTATCTTACTCGGCCAAGTAAGATATATTACTTGCCCTACGAAGATATGTTCCTTTTTAGCAGAGCATTTTTATTGTCTTTTCCACTAAAGCTCTTATACTAATGAGGGAAAAGGTATGGCTATTCAATTCCACCAAGAGATGAAAGACAGAGATTATCCCACAAAGGAGCCGGTGAGGAATCCCCAGCAAAGCAATGAACAAGCGAATCCAATGGGACAACTGGAAAAAGAAAATCCGTTTCCGGATCCTATAGGATTGACTCCGAGACAGCGATCCGCTCTGCTGCGGCGCCACGCGCTTCATCAGAAATACGACAAGGCAGTTGCCCTTTATGCGGAGACAAACATGCCACTGAAAACGATAGCTATGGAATGTCACGTCTCAGCGGGAGGACTCGGCAGTTACTTGCGCCGCTACTGGCGCGAATTGGTATTACACCGCCATCGCATTCCTTTGGAAGGAGAAAATCCCCATGCCGTCAAGATCATGTCCGAAGGAAAGCCCAATGTGGTGTCGCATGCCAGATATAAAAAGGCTATAGATGCATGCTTGTCTCTGGAGGATATCGAATTGAATGTGTCGCAGATAGCCCGCAAACATGGAGTGGAGGGAACGGGACTAGCCAACTTCATGCGCATCCATGAACCGGAAGTCATTCCTTGGCGCGAGAAAGTACGCCACTGGTTGGGCATAAATGACAACACCCATCGTGGGGCGACCCCGGCTTGCATCAAACAATACGCCGAAGCAGTGGAGCTTTATAAAAAGACAGACATGACGATCCCTGAAATAGCCGGGGCATGCCATGTCTCACCAAGCGGTTTCAAACAGCATCTGAGGTTCTATCACAAAAATATACTGGAACAAAAGAGAAAGAAACGTTCGGAAGCACAGGCCAGACCAGAGAAGAAGAGAGGCGAACTATCCGGCAACGGAAGGACCTACAAACCCTCTCTCCGTACAGAAGATAAATATGCGAAAGCCTTGTCTCTTTATAAGGACACGGCTCTCACGCTAAAAGAAATCGCAGAAAGAACACACGTCACAGCGGAAGGACTTCGTTCTTATCTGCACAAATGGCATATCGACTTAGTGAGGGAACGGGCAGGACTTTCCGGCAAGGCAGAAGGGGGTCTTGATTTGCGGAAATCGAAAAAGCGGATGAAAACCGTAGCCGCCAAATACGAGAAAGCCATCGGAAGCCTGAGAAAACACCCCCGCCCGATAGCCCACGCCGCCAAAGAGTTCGGGCTCCATCCCGAGACATTCAGAGAGTACCTGCACAAACATGAACCGGAGTTGGCAAACCGACAGGGTATGGTACAGACCTCTGAGGGGCAACGGATGTCCAGACAAAGCAAAGAAAAATATGCTGAAGCGATCCGCCTGTATGGGACGACCACCGAAACACTGAAAGACATTGCCACCCGGCTGGGATTGACATACAACAGTATAGGGGGATATATCCGCCGAAACCATCCAGAGGTGATCAATGCACACTCTACATTATTAATAGAGAAAGATGAAAAATCAGTCATCACATCAAAATAGACAGCCAATCAAACATGGCACAACGCCTCCCCGTATTTTCATCGCCATCCAATACCTGGAGATAGGCGGGGCAGAACGCTCGCTGATCGGCTTGCTCAATGCCCTAGACTATTCGCGTTGCCAAGTGGATCTGTTTGTCTACCGGCATAGCGGGGAATTTATGAACCTCATACCCAAGGAAGTGAATCTTCTGCCCGAAGTAAAAAAGTACACCACCCTCACCCGCCCTATCCGGAAAATTATCCGCGAAGGGTATTGGGACATTGCTGCCGGGCGCATCGCAGCACACCTTTTGGACTGGTGTTACAGGAAACGGAGGAAGGCAAAAGAAAGTCAGGCCATATTTCAATATGTAGCAGACTGTACTACTCCATTCCTGCCCTCCATCAACGAAGGCCGGACGTATGACCTGGCCATCAGTTTCCTTACACCGCACAACATTGTGCGCGACAAAGTAAAGGCACAGCAAAAATGGGCATGGATTCATACCGACTATTCCTTTATTGACATCAATACCCGCCGGGAATTGCCGGTATGGGGAGCTTTCGGCCGCATCATCTCCATTTCTGAATCGGTTTCCAAAGGTTTTCTTTCAAAATTCCCTTCATTAGAATGCAAGTTGATACTGATGGAAAATATCCTGTCCGAAACTTTTATACGTGAACAGGCGGAACTGCCCTTCGACACTTCTTTCCTACAAGCATTCGAAGGACGAGAAGGACAAACAAAACATCCTGTTCTGCTCTGTACCGTAGGACGGTTCTCTTATCCTAAAGCCATCGACCGGGCAGTGTACATCTGCCGTCAATTGGTGCAACAGGGCATTGACGTTTGTTGGTATGTCGTAGGGTATGGCGGAGATAAACCGTTGATACGGAAAGCGATTGCGGAAACGGGGATGGAAAAACATTTCGTTTTGGCTGGCAAGCAAATGAATCCCTACCCTTACATCAAGGCATGTGACATTTATGTACAGCCTTCGCGTTACGAAGGCAAAGCAGTAACGGTGCGTGAAGCGCAGATATTGGGAAAACCGGTGGTCATTACCCGTTTTCCTACCTCCTCAAGCCAACTGGAAGAAGGGGTGGACGGCATTATCATCCCAAACAATGTGGAAGGAGCGGCTGAAGGATTGGCACAGTTCATTGCCGACAAACGACAACAAGAAGCCATCAAGGCACAACTACGAATCCGCCATTATGGGAACGAAAAAGAAGTCGGTAAAATTTATTCAGCAATAGAAGGATAAAAAGAGGAAACACATGATCCCGAGAACAATACACTATTGTTGGTTTGGAGATAAGGAAAAGCCTGCTGAAGTACTCCGCATGATAGCGAACTGGCAGAAACATTGTCCCGGTTACGAAATAAAGGAGTGGAACGAAAATAACTTCGACATCCGTCTGAACCGCTATTGCGAAGAGGCATACGCTACCAAGAAATGGGCTTTTGTGAGCGATGTGGCACGTTTGTGGGCATTGGTACACGAAGGAGGTGTCTATATGGACACGGATGTAGAATTGGTACGTCCCTTGGATAGGTTACTGACGAATAAGGCCTTTTTAGGATTCGAAGGAACTCAATGGGTAGGAACGAACCTGATAGGAGCAGAACCCTCCCACTCTTTCTTCATTGAATTATTAAAGTCATACGATCATCGCTGTTTCATCACCCCGGATGGGAAACCGGACCAGACCACCAACGTAGAAGAGCTGACCCGCAAACTGGAAAAGGTTTACGGATTCAGAAAGGACGGCAGTTTTCAGCAGCTCGGAGACATCACTCTCTATCCTACGGATTATTTCTGTCCGTATGATTACATCGACGGGCAGTTACACCGCACCGAAAATACATATTCCATCCATTGGTATAGCCAGACATGGATCAAACGAAGCCGATGGATAAACAAGCTCAGCCAATGGATGCATCGGCTGACAGGAAATCGAATGAAATAAATGTCACAATGGAAGAACCTATCAGAATATTGATGCTTTTCACCATCATGAACCGGGGAGGTGCCGAAACGATGGTCATGAACTACTACCGTCACATAGACCGCAACCGGGTTCAGTTTGATTTCATGGTACACCGGCAGGAACGGGGCGCATACGATGATGAAATAGAGGCAATGGGTGGCAAGATCTACCGTATGATCCCCCTCCATCCGTTCACCTTCAATACATACAGAAAACAAATTTCCGACTTTTTCGACCAACATCCGGAGTATCGGATTATCCATGGGCATTGTTCGGAATCGGGATATTTCGTTTACCGGGAAGCAGCAGGGCGAAGAGTACCCGTAATTATTGCGCACGCACACAACGCACACGCTTTATTCGATACTAAATGGCTTTTCCGCACCTATTTCAAGCATACCATGCGCCCTTACCTGACCCAAGGGTTTACCTGTGGGAAAGAAGCCGCCCGATGGTTGTTTGGAAACGAGTTGGGGAAAAAAGCGATTTTGCAACGCAATGCCATCGACACGTTCCTATACAGGTTTGATGAAGCGGTGCGACTGGAGGTTCGTCAAGAACTTCACTTGTCCAAAGATGTTACGGTCGTGGGACACGTCGGACGTTTCAACCGACAGAAGAACCATGAGTTCCTCTTGGAGGTGTTTCATAAATATGTGCAGGAGTTTAATCCCACAGCACACCTGCTGCTGGTTGGTACGGGGGAATTGCAAAAAGCCATTCAAAAAAAGGTACAACAGTTCCGTTTGACAGACCAAGTACATTTGTTGGGGGGACGTCCGGATGTAAACCGCCTGTTGCAAGCGATGGATCTGTTTTTGTTCCCCTCTTTTATGGAAGGCCTTTCCGTTTCTATGGTTGAGGCGCAATGTGCCGGCCTGCCCTGCGTTGTGTCCGATCGCATTCCCCGCGAAGCGGCTTTGACCGACCAAGTCTCCTTCCTCTCATTGGAAACAGCTCCTCGACAATGGGCATGCGAAATAGAGAGAGTGCGCTGTATGGCAAGCCGACGCACTGGTTATTACCAACAAATAGCCGATGCCGGTTACGACATTGTGAAAAACGCCGAATGGCTTCAGAATTATTATTTAGGACAATGGAACAAAACAAGATAGAAACAGATAAGAAGACGCTGACCATCTTCACGCCGACATATAACCGTGCCTATACTCTGCATTTAGGTTACGAAGCCCTGTCACGGCAGACCTGCAAAGATTTCATCTGGCTGATTGTGGATGACGGTTCGACCGACGATACCCTTGAATGGGTGGAAAAATGGATAGCAGAGAGGAAAATAGACATCCGCTACCATTATCAGGAGAACCAAGGAATGCATGCTGCACACAATACGGCTTATCGGTTGATCGACACAGAGTTGAACACTTGCGTCGACTCGGATGATTATATGCCCGATGATGCAGTGGAGAAGATTATCACATTCTGGAACGCACACGGTTCAAAAGAAGTAGCAGGAATCATCGGACTGGATGCTGATTTCCAAGGAAATTTAATCGGTACGCCTTTTCCTTATGAATGCAGGCGGACTACTTTAGGCGGATTCTATGCACAAGGCGGGCGGGGAGACAAAAAACTGGTGTATCGCACGGATGTCATCAAACAATATCCCGAATATCCCATTTTTGAAGGAGAGAAATATGTATCACTCGGTTATAAATACCAATTGATAGATCAGGATTACCCTTTACTGGCCTTGAACGAAGTGTTGGTAAACGTAGAATACCGCCCCGACGGTTCAAGCTTGAACATGTACCGCCAATACATACGTAACCCGCGAGGCTTTGCTTTTATCCGCAAAAGTTCCATGCAACTGGCTCCTACCTCACAACGACGTTTCATCGAAGCGATGCACTATGTGGCAGACAGTTTGTTGGCACGAAATCCCCATTTTCTATCGGAGTCACCACGCAAATGGCTGACCCTATCCGCTTTGCTTCCGGGAATAACCTGGTATGGATATATACGGTATAAAGCACGAAAATTATCATGATCAGTATCATTGTACCGGTTTATAATACAGCCCCTTACCTGCCCCAATGTCTGGATTCGTTAGTGAACCAGACTTATCGGGACATTGAGATTATTTGTGTAAATGACGGATCGACGGATAATTCACCGGATATTCTGAAAGCATACGCGGAAAGGGACAGCCGGATCCTTGTTATCCATCAGGAGAACCTAGGACTATCAGGCGCTCGTAACAAAGGTCTGGAGAGTGCCCGTGGAGAATGGGTGATGTTTGTGGACAGCGATGACTGGATAGGAACAGACTGCTGCAAAACACTTCTTTCACACACCGACAAACAAACGGATGTCTGTCTTTTCTCTTACATTCGTGAATTTGCCAACCAGTCCTTTCCTCAATATCTGTTCAGCGACAAAAAGATGGTTTATCAAGGATCTTCAATCCACTGGCTCTATGCGCGACTTATAGCTCCTAACGATCAAGAATTGCATTTGCCCGGAAAGATAGACAGTTTGTCTACAGCTTGGGGAAAACTATATAAGACATCACTCATCAAAGAACATGGCCTTCGGTTTGTTCCTGTCAGACAAATCGGTACAGAGGACTTACTCTTCAATGTGTATTATTTCACTTGGGTAAAAAAAGCCATCTATCTGCCTGACTTGTTCTACCATTATCGAAAAAACAACATCACCTCGCTAACCAAACTGTATAAACCCCATCTGACTGAACAGTGGAACCTGTTATTCCGGTTAATAGAAGAATGGATAACTCCCTTACACCGGGAAGACCTTGAAAAGGCTTTAACATATCGCCGGGCATTAAGCCTGATAGGACAAGGATTGAACATCACCTTTTCACCGGTCAGCTTCATGAAACAACACGGTGCATTGTCCGCAATTTTGAGTTCACATGAATATAGGACAAGTATCCGGCAGTTACCGATGAACTATTTTCCGATACACTGGAGGCTATTTTTTGAAATGGCACGATTCCGGTCTACCACAGGAGTCTTGTGCCTATTGAAACTTATAAAATTTATTATAGAACGATGAAAATAGCATATTGTACAGATAGTATTTGCTATGCAGGAGGGATTCAAAGAGTCACAATAGCCAAAGCAAATAAATTAGCTCTAAAGAATGAGGTTTGGATTATTGTGACCGACAATAAAGACAAACCAGTATTCCCCCTTTCCACTAAGGTACATTTGGTAAATTGTGACATAAATTATTTTGAAGATGACTGGAAATCCCGTTTTTATATATTGAAAGGTATTATCTATAAAAGGAAACAACATAAAAAACGGTTGAAAGAGATACTGAACCAAATACAGCCGGATATTGTCATATCTACCGGAACAAGTGAGAAAAACTTTTTACCTTACCTGTCGGTCAGCTCCCATCCGGTTTTTATCAGAGAGATACATAGCAATAAAAATTACAGGTCATTACATGCCCAAAGTGTATTCGACAAACTCCTTGCCATTTTGGGAGACTTCATTGATTATCGCATACACCTTAAAAAATATGACCGGACGGTGGTACTTACAAAAGAAGATAAAGTTGTCCATTGGGGAAAAAATACAGAAGTGGATGTGTGTGTCATTCCTAATCCTATTATTTCATTTGGTTCGAAAAAAGCTTCATTAATAAATAAAAAAGTAATTGCTGTAGGAAGATTGGCATTTCCTAAAAATTTCAGCTCGTTAATTTCCGCATGGAAGTATGTAATAGAAAGGCATGCTGACTGGACTTTAGAAATATGGGGTGAAGGAGAATTAAGAACTGAATTGGAAGAACAAATAAGAAACAATCAATTGACAAACAATATTTTCTTAAAAGGATATACTTATGATATATTTTCCCCATTATATGAAGCGTCAATTTTCACATTAACTTCGCTTTTTGAAGGTCTCCCATTGGTTATCATCGAAGCCATGTCTTGTGGAGTTCCTGTCGTCTCATACGCTTGCCCCTGCGGACCGCAGGACATCATAGCCGACGGGCATGATGGATTTCTCGTACCCGTTAATAACGAGAAGGTATTGGCTGACAGAATCTGCCGGTTGATAGAGGATAAAGAACTTCGTAAGGAAATGGGAAAAGCCGCCCGTTTGAAAGCAGAACAGTATGATATAAAAAATATCATCCCTATGTGGATGGAATTATTTAATCAGCTTATCAACGAAAAAAGAAAATGAAAAAAGATATAGAAACGGATTTAATAAGCGTCATCGTTCCTATTTTTAATGTAGAAGCCTATCTCCGCCCATGCATCGAAAGCATATTGGCATCAACTTATACAACCTTGCAAATCATATTAGTGAATGACGGTTCCACCGACCATTCCGGAGAAATTTGCGATGAATATACCCGGAAAGACACCCGCATTGAAGTGATTCATCAGAAAAACGCAGGATTGTCTCCGGCTAGAAATAGCGGGATGAAAGCTGCCAAAGGAAAATACATCTCTTTCATTGACGGTGATGATTATATCCATCCGCAAATGTATGAAGTGCTGTTGGAAGCATTACAGGAAGGTAATTATAGCTTTTCCATGATTTTAGGAAAACAGGTATATGACAATGACAAATCTTATTCAATTCCTTCCGCTTACACAAAAAGCATTCTTACACAAGAAATAATGATAAAAAGTTTATTCAACCATATCCACCCACAGCAAGGAATAAAAGAAGTTCAAGCGCAAGTAGTATGGAACAAACTTTATAAACGGGAGTTGTTGGATAATGAGTTTTTCCAAGAGACCGGTACAGAAGATACTGAGTTCAACTGCCGGATCTATCAAAAATCTTGTCAAGCTGTCATAATAGATATCCCCATGTACTACTGGGTACAACGACCTACGAGTATCACACATCAAAAGGTAAATCCCCGTTACATAGACCGTGCCGATTCCTACTATCTCTGCTTGCAAAACATTCCAAAAGAAAATACAGTTTACCGGGGATGTTGTTTGGAAAAGCTTTTCAAGATGATGATCAACGTGAGATATCATGCGTCAAACACGCCTTATCGGCATCTGGCACACCTTACAGCGAAAAGACTAAAAAAGCAAACAGCCAACGAGTTCCTGAAAAACAGACATATCCCCTTTCATATAAAACTTTCACTCCTCAGTTTCTATTACATTCCGCCCCTGTACAGCGGATTCATGAAACTGTGCGAGACAAAAGCACGAAAAAAACATCCATAAATATGATAGACTTTATCCCCGTAAGTGAATATGCCCATTATTTCGATGTCACCGTATTGTGCATGGTACTGACAGCCGTATGGCAGTGCCACACAGGAAGCGTATTGAAAAAAGAGACCGTGTCGCTCAACGCCATGTGGGGCGTATTATTTACACTAATCCTGATCTTGTATATGGGGCTACGTCCTGTCAGCGTTTATTTCGGAGACACGGTAAACTACGCCAAAGGATTTTATACTGCAGCCAACTCACGCGATCCCTTTTCCTGGCAATGGGAAGGCGAATGGTTGTTTTACAACCTTATGCAATGGTTTGCCAGATACAGCGACATCCATACTTTTTTCCTGCTATGTGCCACTGTTTATATCGGTTCATTGTGGCTGGCTATGCAACGTATCTTCAAAGGGTATTACTATATTCCTTTCTTAGTCATACTCAGCATGTTTACTTTCTGGAGTTACGGAGTAAACGGTATCCGGAATGGCATGGGAGCCTCCTTGTTCATCTTGGCAATGACGTATGTCAACCGTCCACCCGTAATGATCGGGTTATGCGTGTTGGCAGCCGGAATCCACAAATCCATCTATCTGATGGTTGGAGCAGGCACACTGACCTGGTTCATCAAGAATAGCTATTGGTATCTGGCAGGATGGATGGCATGTGTAGGCGTATCGTATGCCATAGGCGGACGTATCCAGGCATATTTGGCGGCAACAAATCTGATGGGGGGAGACGACCGCTTTTCCGGCTATCTGACAGGTGACAACATGGTGGGCGAGATCGTTCAGATGAGTATGACTTTCCGCTGGGACTTTCTGTTATATAGTGCCATGGGGGTAGCGGTGGGGTACTATTTCATCTTCCGCCGCAACTTCAAGGACGAGTATTACCATTGGATATATAATACGTTCCTTGTCACCAATGCTTTCTGGGTGCTGGTGATCCGTGCCGCCTATTCCAACCGTTTCGCCCAGATTTCGTGGTTCATCATGCCGGTGGTATTGATTTATCCGTTCATGAAGGAACGTTTTTGGGTCAATCATGAAAAAATGTTGGGCTATGCGTTGTTAACGTTCTATGCGTTTACGTTTTATTTTAATATTTGGAAATAAATTAATACATTCATATAACCATGATTTCAATTATCATCCCAATTTGCAACACCGAACAATACATAGCACAATATATTCGGATGACTGGCTGGTGAATAAAAAAAAAAAAAATACTTACAACAATATACGAAACGGCAGAAAAAACTGGAGTAGACTATGTGGAAATGGGAATGCAACGAGTCATGGATCGCTATGGGGTGGTAAAAAAACGGGACTCAGTCCTGTTAACGGACTAATACAACAACCAAAACTATTTAACAAATACTATATTTCTTTTTTTGGAATCAACATTTTATCCGTTAATATGTGGGGAAAACTCTATCGAAAATCTTCATTAAATGCAGCCAATATACAGCCAACAGGTATCACTACAGGGGAAGACCTTGCCTTTAATCTCCAATTATTTCCATATTTATCTAAAATTTACATACTCAAAGAATGTGGATATAACTATCGATTCGGTGGTATGACAACTCGATATAACACCTGTTTGTTGCCTGATTTGAAAAAACTTTATTACATAAAAAAGGCTTTAATTGACAAATATCAATATCATAAGGCTTCTGATTATATCCGAATAGAACTGAAAAATGTGCTAAAATCAGATATTTGCCAAATGATAGCTTTTAAAGTCAGGTCTCCTAAAGAAATAAAAAACAGAATCTCGGAAGAGTTAAAGGACCCTATATACAAGGATATCATGCAAGTACAAAATCATCCTGCATTTTTAGAAGATCCTTTTATAAAAGCAATTGCCGCCTACGATTCCAACATGCGATATGATCTATGTAAGAAACAAGTTAAAAAAGAAATTCCAATTAGATTACTTAAAAAAATAATTTCATTCATTCTTATACATATATAAAAAATCTCATGTTTATTTCACTTGCTATCAATCCAACAACCTATATCGTTATTTTTCTTCTCTTAGGGGTGGTCCTAAAATCTAAACGATGGAAAAGGCTCTGTCTCACTTTGTCAGCCTTGCTTTTTCTCTTATTCTCCAACGGTGCACTCTATCAATGGATTGCCGAACAATGGTACAAGGAATATGACCGCCCCCTACCTGAAAGGAAACAATATACATACGGCATCGTGCTGGGCGGCTACAGCTATTGGGACTGGAAACGAAGCCGACCCGAATTTAGCGAGATTGCCGACCGGTTATTAGAAGGCATCCGGCTGTACAAGCATGGACGCATCCGGAAACTGGTGTTAGCTTCAGACGGTTCGATCATCGAAAGCAAAGACGGAAAAGGTTTGCAAGGAAATGCCGCGGACATGAAACAATATCTGGCAGATTTGGGCATGCCGTTGGAAGATGTCATCTTGGAAACCCGCGCAAACAACACGTGGGAAAACGCAACGTTCACGTTAGAGCTGATCGGTAACAGTATGAAAACGGAATCGACCCTGCTGATTACCTCCGCGACCCACATGCGCAGGTCGCTATGGACCTTCCATGCAGCGGGGCTGAATCCGGACACATATATCACCGATACGTTTCCCGAAATAAAGGGGGAAAAAACGAATTTCCTGCCATCTTGGCACGTCTTGGCTTCCTGGCCAGAACTAACGCACGAATGGGTGGGGTATCTTTATTATCGTTTACGACACAAACCATCTGTATGAAACCCAAAGTAATACGCATATCCACCGTTCCCCTTTCGCTCCATCTCCTGCTGCAAGGACAGTTGAAGATGTTGGCAGAAACTTATGAAGTATTAGCTGTCTCTTCGTCCGGAGAGGAATTACACAAAGTAGCGGAAAGAGAAGGCGTCAGAACTTGCGCTATCCCGATGGAGCGCCACATTGCCCCTTTGAAAGACTTGATTGCACTGATCAGGCTCATCATCCTGTTCCGCAAAGAAAAACCGCAGATAGTCCACTCGCTGACACCCAAGGCGGGGCTGTTGGCCATGATGGCCGCCCGAATATGCAGGGTTCCCATCCGGATCCACACTTTCACAGGACTAGTATTCCCTTCAACTACAGGTTGGAAACAGCAGTTATTAATTGCTACAGACAAACTCACTTGTGCCTGTGCGACCTACCTCAATCCGGAAGGGAAAGGTGTGAGGAGAGATCTGGAACGTTTCCATATCACCAGCCGGGCATTGCATCTTATCGGAAACGGTAACATCAACGGAATTGACCTTGCTTATTTTGACCGGACACCGGAGGTAATGAGACAAGCGGAAATCTATCGCCGGAACCCCTGTTTCACTTTTTGCTTCGTCGGACGATTGGTGCGGGATAAAGGTATCAACGAACTGGTTTCAGCTTTTGTCCGCCTACAACAGGAATTTACAAACTGTCGTCTTTGCCTAGTGGGAGACTTTGAAGCGGAACTGGATCCGGTAACTCCTGAAACAGCAGAACATATACACAAACATCCCGCCATAAAATTTATGGGATGGCAAGAGGATATCCGCCCTTTTTTAGCCGCTGCGGATGCCTTCGTATTCCCCAGTTACCGGGAAGGATTCCCCAATGTAATATTACAAGCCGGAGCGATGGGATTACCTTGCATCGTAACGAACATCAACGGATGTAACGAAATCATTGAAAACGGAAAGAACGGTATCATTATTCCTCCTCATGACAGCGAATACCTATATCGCACCATGTGCGGATTTCTCTCTTCTCCACGGCTCGTAGAACAATTGGCCTCGGCTGCCCGCCCACAGATTGTTCAAAAATACGACCGCCGGACGCTATGGGAAGCCTTACGAAAGGTCTATCAAGAACAGATTTCAAATCTAACAAAATAAAGACTGACAATATGTATTTATACGGAGCCGGCGGACACGCCAAAGTGATCATGGATATACTGAAAGAAAACAGCACTGAACTGACGGGCATCATAGATGATAATCCCCACATACAGGAATGGATGGAATATCATGTTCTTTCCTACGATCCAAAACGAATGTTCCCGATACTTATCAGTATCGGAAACAACAGCATCCGAAAAAATATAGCGGAACAATTGTATAAAAAAAACGCTGTATTCGGTACGGTCATCTCTATCCATGCCATTGTCTCCCCCTATACAAAAATAGGAGAAGGCAGTGTTGTCATGCAAGGAAGTATATTGCAAAGTTGCTGCCAAACAGGTAAACATTGCATTGTCAACACTGGCGCCGCTATTGATCATGAATGTATATTGGAAGACTATGTACATGTCTCGCCACACGCCACATTATGTGGCAATGTGGAAGTGGGGGAAGGCTCATGGATAGGTGCCGGAGCAGTGATCAACCCCGGAGTTAAAATAGGCAAATGGACCATTATCGGATCAGGATCAGTAGTGTGCAAAGACATACCTGACGGAGTGACAGCCTGTGGTTCACCGTGCCGGATTATAAAAAATAATCCACAACCATGAAGAAGAGCAGATATACCCGTTATTTCAAATATCCGCTGGACTGTCTTATAGCCGCCTTTCTGATATTATTGACCTCTCCTGTCCTATTGTCAACCATCTTGTTACTTGCCATAGCCAACAGGGGTAGCGGCATTTTTTTCCTTCAGGAACGTCCGG
The DNA here is from genome assembly GCF_040929485.1 of Phocaeicola sp. RTP21198st1_B8_RTP21198_201120. Classification (NCBI taxonomy): domain Bacteria; kingdom Pseudomonadati; phylum Bacteroidota; class Bacteroidia; order Bacteroidales; family Bacteroidaceae; genus Phocaeicola; species Phocaeicola sp. RTP21198st1_B8_RTP21198_201120. Next base: position 126,096 of record NZ_JBCOCI010000005.1, read on the forward strand.
GAAAGAACGGAAAAATATTCAGGATCATCAAGTTTAAAACCATGAATGACCGGAAAGACTGTCGCGGAAACTTTTTACCCGACAGCTTACGAATGACCCCCATAGGGAAAATAGTCCGTGCCACCTCCGTTGACGAACTGCCTCAACTTTTCAACGTATTGAAAGGAGACATGGCTCTGATCGGCCCCCGTCCATTATTGGTACAATACCTGCCTCTATACAATGAAGAGCAAGCAAGAAGACATGAAGTGCGCCCCGGCATCACTGGATGGGCACAAGTAAATGGAAGAAACGCAATCAGCTGGAAAAAGAAATTCGAACTGGATATCTGGTACGTAGACCATGTTTGCTTCATGACAGACATGATGATATTTTACAAAACACTCAAATGCGTTATCAGCCGCAAAGGCATATCCCAAAAGGGAGAGGCAACCACGAAACCATTTGACGGAAACAATTAGGGAGGAGTTGAATTTTAATGGGACTTTTTATCCGTAAGGAATGTGTAAGAGACTTTGGAATCAGACTCGCCCTAAAAGATCTTATTCGTATCCCTAAACCTTTCCTGCCGTATGGTTAAGGTCTTTTTTCCTGTTTGTTTTATCTCCACAAGTCTTTGGAGTTATCTCCATAAGCTTTGGAGTTAACTCCAAAGCTTATGGAGATAGAAAGTATCCGTATAAAAAGGTTTAATCTGGAGAAAGAAAAGACTTAGGCTATAAGAATGGAATGTGATATGCATTCATTTTATTCCGCCGGTGGGGTTGTTACTTTTTTAAGAATCTCTGTCCCTTGGATTTCATGGTAACGGAAAGATTAAACTTATTGAAAAGCTCTTGTCGGCTCCTTTCACACAACTCTGTATGTGTGTATAAATCTAAAGAAAGGTATGGACGGGGAAAATCCCTATCCACACTTCATTTCTACTGCCCCCCCAATTAACATCTACATGTTTACATGGAGCAGGTAAACTAGCGTAATAAACATAAAATCAGAGAATTACTTTGATGTAACTCCCTGACCTTCTAGTGATCCGCTTGGGTCTTGAACCGAGCGGTTCACAAGTCTTAAAATCAATATTTTAGCGCACCTCTATCTTTTAAGGGGTACGAATTAGGCACTTTTTTCAAAGAACATTTGGCTTCCCTTGTCGGGATTGTGTCTGCCTTTATCTTCGGTTCAAAGATACAACATTATTTTCAAATACGCAAATCATTGAAAATAAATATTCTACGGTTAGTGCAAGGTGCAAGCTATATATAGATATATACTTGCACCTTGCACTTAAATTAGATTATAAGTAAAAGTAACTATTTCGTAGTTGGAGAATTGTTTTTTTGTATTTTTGCATTTTGATGAATTTTATGTATTACCATTTGATAACTTAAAACTTATTTAATATAAAAATGAATGAGATAATCGAATATATTTTAGGAAAAGAGAATCTTCTTTTGGCTATCTTCACCATTGTTTTTACTGTTGTATATTCATTTTCTGTAATTCACTTATTAGGAAAGATAAAGACTCGAAGATTAGAACGGAAAAAGGTATTTATTAATACTTTTATTAAGGGTATATCAGATAATACTATTGCAAATTCAACTGATTTATTGAATATATATTCTGGTATAACAAAATTGAGTCCCGAAGATTTAACAAACAGACAGGACTTAAATAAATGGCTTAGAGAGACTCTTGCTAGACTTATAAATAAAGAAGTTGGACAGGATTTAGCACAAGATAAAGTAATAGAAATAAAAGATAAAATTACCAATTTCATCAAAGAAAACGAAACTACTAATCCTTATGCAGACTTACCAGATACAGAGCGAAATATAATTAATGATTTAAGTGCATTTAATAAATTGGGAGACCAAAATTCTATAAATAGAAAACTAGGTGAATTGAGTAGTGTTATTATTACCAGATATGAACAACAAAAGAAAATTGAAAATTTGAATAAATGGTCTATTCCGTTAGCAATTATCGGAATGGTTTTGACAATCATATTTGGGGTTTTATCTATAATTTAATAAGTAATAAATCATATTCATATACGTAAGTTTATATTTGATTTCAGTTTAAAATTTATATATTGCTTGTATGTTGTATTTAAAACATATAAGGATGAATAATCTGTACTTATGCATTCTAAAAAACTTATTGCCCCCTATGCTTCTTCCTAAAATCAGTAGGGTTGCAATCTTTGTATTTCTTGAATAGCCTATTCAAATGGCTTTCATCCGTGAATCCCAGTTCTTCCACAATTTCGCTAATTCTCATTTCACTGTGTAAAAGCCGACTTTCCACCATTTTCATCTTATAGTTTAAGATATACTGTTGCATGGTTTCGTTGGTCTGTTTTTTGAAATACCTCCCAAGATAATTAGGGGAAATACCAAAATGCTGGCTTATCGCTTTGGCTTTTATCTTTTCGGGATAGCAAATGTTGGATTGGATATATTGCAAGATGTTCAGCGACTTTTCTTCCGAGTTTTCATTTATCTGTTCAGGCAGGAACATGGCAATGTTGCGAGCGACAACAATAACAATCGTGTTGATTAACTGCGTAATAATTTCACTGCTGTATATGTTTCTGTTCACATATTCACGGATAATCGCTTCTATCATAGGTTTTACCAGCAATTTATCGGTTTGATTGCGCAATATACAGCCGGGACGGTGATTGGCGTGTTGCAGTATAAATTCCAACCGTTGAATGTTCTCCGCTCCAAAGACAGCCGAATGAATATAGATGTCATTGAATTTTATATAAACAAATTTAGTGGTAGTGTGAATGTCGAAAGAATGTATGTCACCGGGAGTAATCATAAAAAGGTGTCCGTCATGATACGGAAATTTGTTGTTGTTTATCCACTGAATACCTGTTCCCGATAGAATATAGACCAGTTCAAAAAAAGTATGGTCGTGTTCCTTTAATTGCGATTCGTCCAGTTCACTGAAACAGATTTCAAACGGCTGGTGTAGATTTTCCCTTTTCATCTTATGATTTTTGTTATTTCGGGTGTAAAGATACAAATAAAAAGAAAAATAATACATATATTTACGGCTAGATATGTATAACTTTGCCGCAAATAAGATAAAGCAGTAACTTTTATCATGATTAGGTATGAAGAATGAACTGGAAAAATGCTTGTCGGGCGAATGGTATGATTGTCATGCTCCCGTATTTATGGGGTTTAAAAGAAAGACGCATGAATTGTTGCTGAAATACAATTCATTGCCGTATGATTATAAAGAGGAAAAGTATGCGCTATTGAAAGAAATGTTTGAAAGCGTTGGCAAGAAAGTTTCAGTAGGACATTCTTTTATATGCGATTATGGCTGTAACATCAGTATAGGTAATAATGTCAGCATAAACACCGGATGCACCTTTGTGGACTGCAACAAAATCATTATCGGCAACAATGTATTGATAGCCCCCAATGTGCAAATCTATACGGCTACCCACCCTGTTGAATTGAATGAGCGGCTAACACCGACAGAAACGGAGGACGGGACAGCATATATCCGTCACACGTATGCCTTGCCTGTTACCATTGAGGACGGTTGTTGGATTGGCGGCGGTGTCATTATCCTGCCGGGTGTTACTATCGGTCGGGGAAGCGTTATTGGAGCGGGAAGTGTTGTCACCAAATCCATTCCGGCAAACAGCCTTGCCGTAGGAAATCCATGTAAAGTAATTCGGGAAATCAATACTTCCATATAGCCATGATTAAATTAGTCGCTTTCGATTTGGACGGCACGATAGGCAATACCTTGCCGATGTGCATACAGGCTTTCAAGAAAGCCACACAACCATATATCGGACATGAATTGTCGGATGAAGAAATGGTTCATACTTTTGGTTTAAATGAAAAAGGTATGATTGGGTGTGTCGTTGATGAACCCTATCGGCAACAGGCATTGAATGACTTTTATGTGATTTATAAGGAATTGCATCAAGAAATGTGTCCGACACCTTTTGAGGGAATACGTGAGTTGATAGCCTTGTTAAAGCAAAAGGGTATCATTGTGGCACTTATCACCGGAAAGGGGATAAATAGTTGTGATATAACCTTAAAGCAATTCAAGATGAAGACTTGCTTTGCAAAGGTCATTACGGGAAATGCAGAAAGGAACATCAAGTCAGAAGCATTGAAAGGTCTCTTACATGATTATCATTTGGCTGCAAATGAAATTGTATATGTCGGGGATGCGCTTTCAGATATAACGGAGTGCAGGAAAGCCAATGTGATGTGCCTGTCTGCCGCTTGGAGTATTTCGCAAAATGAAGTGACAGCCTTAGAAAGCAGTAACCCTAAAAATGTGTTTTATTCGATACTGTCCTTATCCGAATATCTTAATGCGAGAACGTGATTGTCTAATTTACAGTTAATTTTACCAACCCAATTAAAACAGAACAATATGAAACAGAGAATTTGCCAAAGTTGTGGTATGTCTATGCCCACTGATGATTTGTTAGGCACTCACGGTAACGGATGTTTGTGTACTGAATATTGCTGCCACTGCTTCCAAAAAGGATTTTTCACCAATCATTCATTGGAGGAACAAATCGAACTGAATACCCAACCCGAAAGTCTGGCTACATTTAACAAAGCGTCAGGATGTAATTTTACCAAAGAAGAAGCTATCGAAGGACTACGCAAGTTCCTGCCCACGCTCAAACGCTGGATGCCTATCCGGCAGCAGGCAGAATGGGTGCTTGAACAATGCGGCTACATCATACTTTCCACTGTCAGTAAAAATGGTTATCCCCGTCCGGTAGCTATTGACCTATTGCGCCATACCGGTATATCAACTTTATGGATGACAACAGCCTTATCCACAGAAAAGGTAAAACATATCAGACAGAATTCAAAAGCCGGAGTTTGCTTTGTTCACGAAGCGGACAGCGTTACTTTAACCGGAAAAATAGAAATACTTACTGATACGGAAACCCGTCAGTGCTTTTGGCAAGACTATATGCTGCACTATTTCCCGCAAGGTGTAAACGACCCGGATTATTGCATTCTTTGTTTCCATACGGAAGAAGCAGTTTTGTGGATAGACAGGAAATTTGAGCGCATCGTGTTATAATGTCTATTCTTGTTTTCGTATGAAAAGTTTGTTTTATCATACGAAAACAAGAATAGCTATTTAGGGTAACTTTTTCTCTGGCTTATTCCGTATATTTGCTTTCAAATAAGAGAACTATGGATATAGATAACGAAAAGAAATATTGCCAAAGTTGTGGTATGCCATTAGACATTGAGGGTATTTCAGAATATGGAACAAATTCTGACGGTACGCTCAATCAGGAATTTTGTTCCTGTTGTTTAAATTCCAGCAAATATCTTTTTGATTTCTCAATGGAATACCTCATTTATCTTTGGGGGCTTTTCCCTGATTCCTATAATCAAATTGCAGGTACGAATTATAAAAGCGAGGAATTAAGAAATGTTTTATCCAACAGATTGCCTAATCTAAAGCGGTGGAAGCAAAAAATAAACACTGCCCATATACACTATGCCCTTATAATAAATGTTCAGGAATATATCAATCGGCATTTATTTGAGGACTTAAACTCTGACAAATTATCTCGTGTCGCTTGTATGTCGATATATCACTTTCGGAGAGTATTCAAAGATGTTGTGGGAGAGAATGTCGGTGATTATATCCATAGGTTAAGGTTGGAATATATTGCTTTCAAACTTATTTCAACAAACACAAGGGTATCGGAACTGCTTGAACAGATAAATTTTCACAATAAACACACTTTATCAAGGGCATTTAAAAAGCATTTCCAAATGTCTATCCCTGTTTTCAGGAAAGCATATTCAAATGTTGCTTGTGAAAATAAGATTATAAAACAGCCTGACTGTTCAATAAAGAGGATTAAAGAATTCAAAGTTGCATATTTGAAATTTGAGCGAACACATAGAAATAAGCAAGGATATTCTACTTTGTGGGGTCAGATAATAGAATTTGCCAAGAAATACAATTTGGCAGATAAAGGCTTCAAATACGTTAGTATCAGTTTGGATAGTCTTGATATTACGGAAATAGATAAATGCCGATTTTTGATAGGGGTAACTGTTCCCTATTCAATGGAAATCCCTAAAGGCTTTGGGACTTTGAACATACGAGCAGGGTTATATTCTGTATTCAACATAAAAGGGAACTACCAAGAATTAAACAAAATTTACCGGAATATTTACCTTGATTGGCTGCCAAATAGCAAGTATCGTTTAAGAGAACAAATGACTTTTGAATTATATGCCAATACTCCCGATAAAACCAGCACGGAAGAATTGGTGACAGAAATTTATTTACCCATTGAAGCAAAACAAAAGATAAAATGAAAAACGAAATAATTCAATTTTTAAGAGAGAATATCATTGGCAAAACATTGCTTACTGGTGCAGTTTATAAATTAGAGAACGGAAATTTGGAAGGCGTGTATAACGACAAAATGACATTCTCAAATTTGGTAACAACAGAAAACGGCTTTAAGTTCAATATGACAACTGTCACCCAAGAACTGGTTTACAATTTGGATGATAAAGGAACAAGGACCACCATAGCCAAAGATTACACAGGAACAAGTGTGTTTTGTTATGAATTGGCAATGCGGAAAAGCACAAAGCAAATCACAGGTTATATGCGCTGTGTTTCAACCACAGTTCAAGATTCCACAATGGAAGCCGTAGTTTGTGGAATATTTGATGTGACTTTTGACGGGAAAGAACTGAAATGGCAAGAAAATCAGTTGCTATATAGAGATAATCCCATAGGGGAAGATAAATATAAACCAGTCGCCTTTCATTCCAAAGTTCGTTTTTATCTTGATAACGGGAAAGTCATATTTGAATATTTGCCAACGCTTTGGGATATATCCCCTGACACATTGGAAAAAAGATTGTCTAAAGATGATTATCCTCCTTATATATCAAAAGAACAGTAATCGAATGAAATAAATAAAATGAACTACTTATACAATGAAAGAAGAAGTAGATAAGATATTAGAGCTAATAGAGGTCGATATATCAGAAATCGACCTCTACGGCTATGATATTATCGAAACTTCTCTTTCAATGGTGCATAAGTTACAAAGCATACTTAATGATTTAAGGATGAGAGTTCAAACCTATGTCTTTCCAACCAAAGAGGATGAAATACTATTCTTCAAGATGCAGAAACCGGAAATACTTGCCCGATTATTATTCTTCTATAAGATTTATCGGATAGAAACACAATGTCCTAATGGTAGCGATGAAGTAATTAGAAGTTATATCAATCGGGAACTGGATAATCTGACCTATTTCTTCAATCGCAACTTGGACTTTTACCAATACTACCGTTCACATTCAACGGTGTACGATGAATATTATTTTGTTCGTGGGAATGCAGATTTACGCTTATGCACCGATAGCGCACAATTCGACAAAGACCCGAATTTTTCAACCGGATATGACTATAAAGTGGCTAAGATTATAGCCAATGAAATGCTGCGTATTTATCTGAACAAACGATTAGTGAAACTGGAAACTAACAATCAGATAGAAGACAATCTTCAAAAGTATCTGAAATATCCTTTCCGTTTCACGGGTAAAAAAGTCTTTTTGATAGAATTAGGGTATGCCCTTGTATCTGCGGGCGACATCAATAACGGCAATGTAGAAATAAAGGAAATGATGAAATTTCTTAGTACGGTATTTCAAGTAGATTTAGGCGATTACTATGCTTCTTATATAGCCATGAAAGAGAGAAAAGACCAGACGGCATATCTTCATCATCTTATAGATAGCCTGATTAAACGGATGAATGAGGATGATATGAAATGTTAGCACAACAAATAATTACAAAAAGCATTGTTGCTGTATTTCTATAATTCAAAATGCAACACTTCTACTTTTTCATTTGTTGGGAGTGAAAGAAAAGCATTGGGCGTATTGCCTGAAAGTCTTTTTACTTCCCTATATAGGTGCGGTGTATCATAATATCCCGCTTGGATAGCGACAGACAAAAGGTTATCGAATGAAGTATTGGATTTTAAAAGGTGAATAGCGTTCCAAAACTTGATGATTCTACTATATTCTTTGGGCGAATAACCTGTGTAAAATTTAAACTTCCGCTCAAATTGTCGTAGGCATAAGCATGCTTCTGCTGCCAACTCCTTAATCGAAACAATACCTTTCTGCCTACTAATCAAGGAAACAGCATAAGATATTTGCTTTTCTGTGTCCATGTTGTTTTTGTACACTTGTCTAACCAATTCATGTTCAATAATATCAATCGGATTTTGATTGGATTCGCAGAGTTGATATATGAAAGATTGACTAAAAAGAACTGGAAATTCTTGGCTGTCAATCCCTTGATTTGCCAATTCGTTTAACGGAATCTCTATAAATTGAAAAAGTCCGCATGGGCGAAACCGTACTCCTATAATATGAATGAAGTTTGTGTGAGCAACCAATTCTGTAAATGTATTCATCGGTCCAAAGAAATAGGAATGATAAGGTTTCATTATCAGGCTATTCCTGATGCAATCTGCGGCATTGCCCACGATGAAAACAAGGTCAGAACAACCATGAGGTGGAATGTTGAATTTCAATCCACTTCTTGTTTCTCCTTTATATTCCCAAAAGTGATAGATAAAAGGAGCTAATACGCTACATGGGGAATACTCTTTATACATATAACAAAGATAATTATCAACTCTGATTCTAAGAAATATTAGTGATTAATTTTTTGTCTTGATTGATAAAGTTCATCCACCAATGGTGTATATAATAAAGAGAAAGTATAAACACGCATGAAAAGTAAACATGCTCCGATGTCCACAATAGTGGGACACTCGAACTAAAATGACTAATTGTTTCCACATATACTATGTAAACGACTAAAGATATAAATGCTATCAATAAAGAAGCGACAGTATGACCTATTCCCGAAACTGCACTAAAAAATACGAATGTAGGTACAGCAATCAAGTAAGAAGTCAGCATAACCTTTAATGTAGGGATAGCCTCAAACACCAATATTGTATTGTCACTATAAATCCGCAAAACAGATGAAGGGAAAAACAGAAACAGTAACATTATCGGTAAAATAGTCATATAACATAAGAATATTACTTTTTTACACACATATAGAATAGAGCTACTTTTATTCTCTCCTATGAGATTTCCAACCAAAGAACTAACAACAGATGCAAAAGCTTGTACGAAAAGAAAAAGAAAGGACGAAATATTTCTCACAATATTCGTAATAGCTAATGACCTCTCCCCAAAATGCTCCATTGTAATGAAGAAAACGAACCAACTGCCAAATACTAATCCATGCTGTAACATCATCCAAATAGAAATAGATAGCATCTTTTTAAATATTGTACAATCTATGGTTATTCGCCTTTTTAATCCATATTTGCAAGAACTTACGTTCTTTTGGGTATATATGATAAAATGAATTACCGCAACCGCTTCGGAAATGACTGACGCTATGGCTGCTCCAGAAATGCCTAATGCGGGAATACCTAATGCTCCAAATATTAAGATATAATTCAGAATAACATTAATTGCTACCATAGTTATGGAATTGAGCTTTAATGCGGAAGTGTGTATTATTCCGATATAGAAAGCTCTAAACATGATAATTGTAAAAGAAAAAAAGAAACCATAGATTCTCCAATCAAGATATTGCAAAACTGCTTGGAGTACAGATTCAGAATCTATAATCGATTTTAATATAATTGGTGAAATTATAGAAGAAAGCAATATTACTATTGCTGCGATTATCAGCAAAAACAATATGCCTTGTGAGAGAATTTTTCCAGTTTCTTTATACTGTTGGTTCCCATTATATTGGGCTATTAAGATTTGCGCTCCTATGCTGAACCCAAATCCAATCATGTATATAATCATATAATAAGTACCAGCTATAGCTGATGCAGCCAATTCGGTTTCTCCAACTCTTCCTAAATAGGCTGTATCGGTAAAACCTATCAAGTATTCCATTAATAAACTAACCAATACAGGCAGACTGGTTTTATAAATTGATATATAGGTAATATTCATACTCATTTCATTTATCCGGCAAAGTTACTTAACTTGGTTCATATCAAATTGTATAAAAACGACATGGATGTTTTTATATGACATCCAAGAAGCAAATACGATACTTACAAGATATTAGCAACCGTTTCTTGACAATTTCACGTTGGTTCAAAAAAGGATGAAAATGATATGAACTATAAATTACTGTATTCCAATATGTAGAAGTACCATGTTCACCCCAATATGGTATTTTCTTTTTATGGTGAAATATACTTTGAAAATGACATTTTTGGGAAGCTTTTACGCCGATATTCCCCTAAAATAGCTTCAAAAAAAGTAATACCATGATAGGTACAACCATGACTTTTAGGTTATTTCTTCTTCTGAACTTTGCGGCAAATCAATAAGTTAGCAATATGGAGATTATAACATTCGAGTCCAAAGCCTACAAGGAACTGGACAATAAGATTACCGCCATTGCAAACTTCATCTTCAACCAGTTGGACGAAAGCAGGACGAATGAGGATGAAATTTGGGTGGACAGTTACGAGGTTTGCACCTTTCTTCAAATCAGCGACCGTACCCTGCAACGCTTACGGGCTAATGGAACTATCGCCTATTCCAATATTGGAGGGCGTTGTTATTACAAGATAGGCGAGTTGAAACGCCTGTTGGAAGAACGGCTGATAAAAAGCAATGATGAATGTATGCGTAATTTAGTTGCAAATCACAAGGCTTATGTTAAGGAAAGACGAAATTCTAAGCAGGACAAATAGCGGATTGTCCGTGTTCAAGCACTATCTACCCGGCAACTGGCGCATTGGTCGGAATTTTCTTAATCCGTTTTATCTGGATAAGAAAGCATCGTGCAACATCTACTTCGACCGCCATAGCGGTATGTACAAGATGAAGGACTTCGGTAACGACAATTACAGCGGCGACTGCTTTTTCTTTGTGGGGCAGCTGAAGGGATTGGATTGCAACCGTGCGGCTGACTTCGTGGAGATACTGGAGATTATCGACCGGGATTTGGGATTGGGACTGGTGGCAGGAACTCCGATAGCCATTCCGACAACAACAAACAATCGGACAGTACCGGACAAAACCGAAGAAGCACCCGAAAAGCCCGTCAAGCCCTACCAGTTCCGGGAACAAAAATTCCCGCTTGCCGAACTGGTGTATTGGCAGCAGTACGGCATCACGCCCGAACTGCTGGAACGTTACAAGGTCTGCTCGCTCCGGGAATACGACAGCGAAACGGCAGAGGGCAAACCGTACACCTACACTTCATCGGTGGCAGAACCCATGTACGGCTACAAGGGCAAACAGTACATCAAGCTGTACCGCCCGTTCTCCACGCCCCGCTTCCTCTACGGCGGCAGTTTCGGCGAGAACTACTGTTTCGGGCTGGAGCAACTGCCAGCCAAAGGCGATACGCTATTCATCACGGGCGGCGAGAAAGACGTGCTTTCGCTGGCGGCACACGGTTTTCACGCTATCTGTTTCAACAGCGAAACGGTGACGATACCGCCCACGCTGGTCTATCGGCTGACGTTCCGCTTTAAGCATATCATTCTGCTTTTCGATATGGACAAGACGGGCAGGGAAAGTTCATGCAAGCAGGAAAAACTATTGGAAGAATTTGGAGTGAAACGCCTGCTCCTGCCGCTTCCGGGTACGAAAGAGGAAAAGGACATTTCCGACTACTTCAAAGCCGGAAACACCCGTGAAGATTTCCTAAAACTGTTTATCGAATTTTTAGACAACCTGTATAGCGACACATTGATTATGCTAAAATCATGCGAGATAGATTTCAATAACCCACCCGCCAAAGCGCAGGTTATCATTTCGGCGGGCGATGTTCCATTGGGAACGCAAGGCAACCTGTTCGGCATCACCGGGGGCGAGGGAACGGGAAAGAGCAACTATGTAGCCGCAATCGTGGCGGGCTGCATCTGCCCGGCTGGTACGGAAACTGATACACTGGGCATACAGGTAACGACCAACGGCAGGCACAAGGCGGTCTTGCTCTATGACACCGAACAGTCGGAAGTGCAGCTGTTCAAGAATGTAAGCAACCTGCTGGCAAGAGCCAAACAGCAGGACAAACCGGAAGAACTGAAAGCGTTCTGCCTGACGGGTATGTCCCGCAAGGAGCGTTTACACGCCATTGTGCAGAGCATGGATAAGTTCTACTACCAGTACGGTGGCATCCAGTTGGTTGTCATTGACGGCATCGCCGACCTTGTAAAGAGTGCCAACGATGAAGCGGAAAGCGTGGCGGTGATAGATGAACTCTATCGGTTGGCAGGCATCTATAACACGTGTATTCTGTGTGTGCTGCACTTCGTCCCTAATGGATTAAAGTTACGGGGGCATTTGGGCAGCGAACTGCAACGCAAGGCGGCTACTATCCTTTCAATAGAGAAAGACGAAGAACCCACGCAGTCGGTGGTGAAAGCCCTGAAAGTGCGTGACGGTAGTCCGCTGGACGTTCCGCTGATGCTCTTTGCGTGGGACAAGAAAGCCGGGATGCACGTGTACAAGGGGGAAAAGCCCCGTGAGGAAAAGGAGAAGCGCAAGGAAAGGGAACTGGTGAACGTAGCCCGTGACATCTTCGGGCGGCAGACACATATCACCTATATAGACCTTTGCGAACAGTTGCAGCAGGTCTTGGACGTAAAGGAGCGTACCGCAAAGAGTTATATCCGCTTCATGCGTGAACGGGACATTATCGTTAAAGACCCGGCAAACCAAAGTTATTTTATGATAGGTCTTATTTAATCCGGTAACATTATGTATATAGATAAAGAAAACTTCGTGGCATGGATGGAGCGTATCATGGACAGGTTCGATATGCAGGAAAGGAAGATAGACCGTCTGTTAAGTGAACACAATTACCTGAACGGTGAAAAACTGCTTGACAATCAGGATTTGTGCTTTATGCTGAAAGTAAGCACCAAGACCTTGCAGCGTTACCGCAAGAAAGGCATATTGCCCTATATCATGCTGGACGGGAAATATTTCTACCGGGCAAGCGACATACACAGGCTAATCCGTGAACGGATAGATTAAACATATTACAAATAGAGCGTTTATGCTTTCCGTTATCCTGCCGTGTAATTATGATATGGCAGGATTTCATTGATTTGCAAGGTTATTTCATTGATTTTCGCTACCTTTGCAAAAGTAAATAAGAGAATAAGCGGCGATTGAACGGCTTCGGTCGTGATTTCGTCTTTATATATAACATATTCGTTCGCCGAATATCTCACTACGAAAACTGGCACTTTTCAAAAATGACGAGATTTCAGCGCAATGTCTATGCTATGCTTCGTCATAGCGTGGGCTTGCCTGTTTCGTCATTTAGGTATGCCAGTACCTCGTAGTGGAGCAGTGTAAGTTCACGCTTCTTTTTTGGCTCACCCGATAAATCAGGGGGAAAATTCTTTAATTCTATAGAAAATTTGCACCTTTGTACCATGAACAATCAAGG